>DATDOJ010000044.1:0-9659 GCA_035293345.1 Bacteroidia bacterium | reverse complement strand
GGTCAAAGTCAACGGTTCCCAAAAAACCTCCTGAGGTATAAACATAACCGGAAGCATCAATGGCTATAGAATAACTAGCACCGCCACTACTCCCTGTTCCACCAATTTGTTTTGCCCATACAAAATTGCCCGAACTGTCTAATTTGGAAATGAAAATGTCAGCGGATGCAGCAGCCGAAGTTAAATTGAATGTTCCCGCTCCCGGGTCAAAGTCGGCTGTTCCATAGAAAAAACCTGTAGTGTAAACATCCCCGCTTCCTGCGGGGTCAATGGCTATGGAGCGACCCTGGTTATCACCTGTTCCGCCCATTGCTTTTGCCCAAACAAAATTGCCTGAGCTGTCTAATTTGGAAATAAAAATGTCTCGCCATCCAGCCGAAGTTAAATTGAATACACCCGCGCCCGGGTCAAAGTCGGCTGTTCCCTCGAAAATACCTGTGGTGTAAACAGTCCCGCTTCCTGAAGGGTCAATGGCTATGGAGTGACCACCATCATCACTTGTTCCGCCCATTGCTTTTGCCCAAACAAAATTGCCTGAGCTGTCTAATTTGGAAATGAAAAAATCTCTGCCTCCAGCCGCAGTTAAATTGAATATTCCTGCGCCCGGGTCAAAGTCGGCTGTTCCCACGAAATCACCGGTGGTGTAAACATTCCCGCTTCCTGCGGGGTCAATGGCTATGGAGCCACCATAATAGTTAGTTGTTCCAACTATTGCTTTAGCCCATATAAAATTGCCTGTGCTGTCCAATTTGGAAATGAACGTGCCGCCACCGGTTAAATTGAATATACCTGCGCCCGGGTCAAAGTCAACTGTTCCATTGAAACTACCTGTGGTGTAAACATTTCCGGAAGCATCAATAGCTATGGCGCCACCAAAATCGCCACCTGTTCCGCCAATTCCTTTTGCCCACTGCCAGTTGGGGGATTGTGCGAACAATGCAGAATGCAGAATTAAGAATGCAGAATTGAGGAGAACTATTTTTTTCATGATAAGATATTTTAGAAAGTCAAAGGTAAGAGGTCAGGGATTCCTCACTTCACTTCGTTTCGTTCGGAATGACAAATGCTGACGGGGAGGGGACAACGGAATCGGGCTTAAGCCCGATTCCATATTTATCTCTCTCGATTGCGCCTGTCATTCCGAACGAAGTGAGGAATCTCATAATATGCTTTCCGACCTCAGACATCATTTTTTATTTCGCCACAATCAATTTCCGGTTCTCCGAATAGGTAGCTGTTTCCATGCGCAGAAAATAAATTCCTGAATTTACTTCAGCAGCGTTCCAGGTAATTTCATAGTCCCCTTCTTCAAAAGAGGCATCAACAAGAGTGGTTACTAATCTTCCACTTACATCAAATATTTTTAAAGACACTTTTTCTGTCTGCCCGACATAGAATGAAACGGTTGTGGAAGTGGAAACAGGATTTGGAAAAATATCTGTCAGAGATGTTACATCGGGTGTTGATGTTGCATCGTCAATTCTCCAGTCCCAATGATGTCCACCCCTGAGGCGATAGCATTCAGGAGTTCCATCGGATTTGATATAACATGCAGCATGATGCATCGGTGGATTAGTACAATAGCAAATGGCTTGTTGTGCATCAGCGAGTGAAACGGAAAACACCATGATGATGAAAGCGAATAGCTTTTTTGTTGTAATTGTTTTCATTTTGATTTGGGTTTTAATTGGTTTATTAATTATTGATTATTGATTATTGATTATTTGATTTAAGAAGTCAGAGGTCTGATGTCTGATGTCCGACCTCTGACATCATTTTTATTCATCATCCGCCAAACGTTACATTAATCGTATCGCCCGGATGCCCGATTTCAATATCGTGCAGCACTCCGCGCAATTGATACTTCCGGTTTTCCGGCTGTCCGGGCACTGCTAACGCACGGGTGTCATGATAAGGTGTCTCCGTATCATTTGCCAGATAGACGGGCGTGCCCGTGTCAAGTGTATAAATATGCACGCTGTCGCACTGGTCTTTATCAAAACTGATTTTTACATAGCCCGTAAATGATTCTGCTTTTCCGGCAGGTATAAAATTGTCCTGGTCGAAGGGCGGCTGCTCATCGCCAATCACACCGAGGTCTTCACCGATGGCTACGGTATAATCAGGATGTCCTTTTATGCGCTGCACCAAACCGCTGATGTAGGTGAAAATTCCGATGCTTGCCGGTGGAGCAGGCGCCACAGGAATGGCAAGCGAAGGCACTGCGCCCAGCACACTGCCAAGCGGTGCATGGCTCAGCCGGTTTTTATACTCGGTCAGGTTCTGGGTAAACGTGCGGCTCAGTCCGATTAAAGCTGCGATGTAGGAATAGAATGCAGCCATTACCACGATAAGAGCTAATTCGACCGGGGTAATTCCTAACGTTGCCGCATGCACGGCAAGTTTTGCCGAAAACGTGTTCAGCCAAAGAACGCGCTCAGGCATCCGGGTTGGTAAATAGGGTTTCTTTTTCATGTTGTTTTGGGGTTTAATTGGTTAAATGATGGAATTTTAGGGAATTGAGTGATTTATTTCCGGATAAAAACCGTTCAGAGCCGGATAAAAATGATTTTATTCCGGATAAAAATCGCTCACATCCTGATAAAAATGTTCTTGTTCCGTGCATGAGCGATTCATTTCCGGATAGAAATGATTTTATAGCGGATAGGAGACATATATTTCCGGATAAGAACTGCTCACTTCCCGATAAGAATAATTCTCTTCCGGATAAAAATTGTTCGCCAACGGATGGAAATGATTTTATAAAAGAAGGATTCATTTTTAATTTTATTTATGCCGGCAAAGGACAAGTAAAAAATAAAGCCCGTCAATAACCTAAACAGGTTGTTCTGCATTGGCTCATAAAAGAAAAACAACCTGTTCAGGGGGTATGAAAGAAGAAAAGGGAAGAGTTACTTTGCGCACAATGTTTTTTATAGCATACTTTGTAATATGATTTCCAAAAAATAAAAATGTCTCGCAAAGTCGCAAAGAGCGCAAGGGTTTATGAGAACGCTAAGAAAAAAATCATTTATGATTTTTTTTGCTCCGCGGTCTTAATACTTTGCGCACATTGCGTCTTGGCGTGAAACAAAGAATATGATTTACAAAAGCATGATGAGAGAGAAAAAAATTCTGCTGCTCGTTTTCAGTACAGCATGTCTTCAACTATGCAGCGCGCAAAATCCGCAACATAAAATTGATTCGCTGCTTCAGGTTTTATCAACCTCAAAAGAGGACACGGGCAAAGTGAATACCCTCAATGCTCTTGGAATGGCACTGAGCAACAGTAACCCTGACACTTCTATTATGCTCGCCAATCAGGCATTATCACTTTCCGAAAAAGCAGCAAGCAAAAAACACATTGCTGATTCTTATCACGTAATTGCACTGGCTAATTCTGTGAAGGGAAATTATCCTTCTTCCCTGGAAAATAATTTTAAAGCATTATCACTAAGAGAAGAGCTTGCCGATAAATCAGGAATTGCAAAATCTCTCGGCAACATCGGACTTGTCTATTCTGACCAAGGCGATTACCCCAAAGCATTGGATTATTATTTCAAGGCATTGAAGATGGATGAAGAACTTGGAAATAAAAATGGAATTGCAATACAACTCGCTAACATCGGAATTGTCTATTCTGAACAAGGCGATTATCCCAAAGCGCTGGATTATTTTTTCAAGGCATTGAAAATGGATGAAGAACTCGGAGATAAAAATGGAATTGCAATAGATTTCATCAACATCGGAGCTGTCTATTATAAACAAAAGGATTATCCCAAAGCATTGGACTATTATTTCAAGGGATTGAAGATGGCGGAACAACTCGGAAATAAAAATGGAATTGCAGCAACCCTCGGCAACATCGGACTTGTCTATTCTGACCAAGGCGATTACCCCAAAGCATTGGACTATTATTTCAAAGCATTGAAGATGGCGGAACAACTCGGAAATAAAAATGGAATTGCATTCGACCTCGGCACCATTGGCTTGGTTTATACTGAAACAGGAAAGTTTGCAGAAGCAGAAGTGTATCTGAAAAAAGCAATTGCTATTCTTGACAGTATTGGCGCTATGGATGATTTAAGAGTGTTTGAAGAACAGCTCTCTCAACTTTACGATACCACCGGCAGATATAAACTCGCGCTGGAGCATTTCCAAAAAGCAATGGTGTTAAAGGATACTCTTTTTAACCAGGAGAAGAATAAAGAAATCACCCGCAAGGAAATGAATTATGAGTTTGAGAAAACGCAGGCAGCAGAAAAAGCCGGGCACGAAAAGCAAATGGCAGTGGCAGACGTAGAAATCAAAAAACAAAAAGTATTGAAGTATTCTTTCATTGGCGGCTTGGCGCTCACCATACTTTTATTCTTTTTCGGTTACCGCTATTACCGCGTGCAGCAGGTTCTGCGCTTACAAACCATCCGCAACCGCATTGCCGATGATTTGCATGACGACATTGGTAGCACACTCAACAGCATTTCGATTTACAGCGAAGTGGCAAAACAAAAATCGCCTGCAGTGGTTCAGGAACTGGAACAGATTGGCGATGCATCGCGCAAAATTATTGACGCCATGAGCGACATCGTCTGGACCATCAACACCAAGAACGACAGCTTTGAGGAAATTATTCTGCGCCTGCGCTCACTTACCTATAACCTGCTCCGCGCAAAAAATATTGAACACACCTTCCGTGCCGATGAAAGTTTGAATGACATGAAACTTTCAATGGAAGTGCGGAGAAATTTTTATCTCATCTTTAAAGAAGCGCTCAACAACCTTGTAAAATATTCCAATGCATCGCGCGTTTTCATTTCCTTAACGCATGAAAATAATTTGATTACGCTCACCCTCCGCGATAACGGAATCGGGTTTGATGTAAAACAATCTTCTACCGGAAATGGCTTGCTCAGCATGAAAAGCCGTGCGGAAGAAATGAAAGCGGAACTGAAGATTGAATCTGAATCGGGAAGCGGTACGAATGTTGAGTTGAAATTGAAAGTTTAATAAAAAGAGAACGCAGATTATTATGATGATTAGGATTTAATATAATGAAAAATATATCTATCTGTGATAATCATAATTATCCGCGTCATCCGCGTTCCATTAATATTTATTTTTTAATTCAATGAAAATAAAAGTAACCATCTTCGAAGACAACCGCAACCTGCGCGAAGGATTATTTCAGTTGATTGACGGCAGCGAAGGATTCACCTGCTCGGGCGCATTTGCTAATTGCTTAAACATCGTTAAAGACATTGAAGAAACCGCTCCCGATGTAATCCTGATGGATATTGAAATGCCTGGCATCTCAGGCATCGAAGCCGTGAAGCTCGTAAAGGAAAAATTCCCTGATGTAAAAATTCTGATGGAAACCATTTTTGACGACAACGATAAAATATTTAATTCCATCTGCAACGGAGCCGAAGGATATATTCTCAAGAATACTCCTCCTGTTCAAATTCTTTCTTCCATCAAAGAAATATTCGAAGGCGGTGCACCTATGACACCAAGCATTGCAAGCAAGGTGCTGAAGATGTTTAAGAATAAACCGGCAGAAAATACTTCCGAAGAATTCAATCTCACTGAAAGAGAAAAGGAAATTCTGAAATGTTTAGTGGAAGGAATGAGTTACAAACTGATTGCCGACACCTGCTTCATCAGCATTGATACCGTAAGCGGGCACATAAAAAACATTTACAAAAAACTTCAGGTACATTCCAAATCGGAAGCAGTTGCAAAAGCGATTAAAGGAAAAATAGTTTAAAGGATTTTAAACTCAGATCCTTGCCGACATAATCAGGTCGAGGTCTTTGTAGGGTGTGCGGCACACTTCGCTGATGTAACGGTTGGTGACAGCGCCTTTGTAGAGGTAAACACCTTTTCTCACACCGGCATTTTTCCAGAGCATGTCTTCGATGCCTCCTTCTTATCCGATGCTGAGAAGAATGGGAGTGAAAACATTGCTCAGTGCGGTGGACGCGGTGCGCGATACACGGGATGCGATATTCGGAACGCAGTAATGCACCACCCCGAATTTTTTGTAAACCGGATTGCTGTGATTGGTAACTTCTGAAGTTGCAAACACGCCACCGGAGTCAATGCTCACATCAATGATTACGGAGCCCGCCTGCATCTCGCTTACCATTTCTTCGCTCACCACACATGGCGTTCTTCCGTTTACCGGGCGAAGCGCACCGATGGCGACATCGGCTGTCTTTAATTCTTTCAGAACAGTATCGGGAACAAGTGTAGATGTAAAAACCCGCGTGCCGAGATTCGCCTGCAATCGCCTGAGGCGGTAAACGGAATTATCAAACACCTTTACCATGGCTCCCAAACCGAGGGCAGCACGCGCGGCAAATTCTCCGACAGTGCCTGCACCGAAAATCACAACGCGTGTGGGTGGAATTCCGGCAACACCGCCAAGCAGTTCACCTTTGCCGCTGAACGCATTGCTGAGATATTCTGCAGCAATGAGAATGGATGTGCCGCCAACAATTTCACTCATTGCCTGAATGATGGGAAAGCGTCCTGTTTCATCCTGCAGATACTCATAAGCGACAGCAGTTATTTTCCGGGCGCTCAGATTGCGGATAAACCTGTCGCCCTGCATGCTCATCTGTAAAATGGAAATGAGCGTTTGCTGTGTCTTGAGCATTTCGGTTTCGCTGGCTGATGGCGGGGCGACTTTCAAAATGATATTCGCTTTGTAAACATCTTCCGGTGTGTACGCAATCTGTGCGCCTGCTTCACTGAAATCGCTGTCCTGGAAATTACAGGTACTGCCCGCACCGGTCTCAACTACAATTTCATGTCCCCGGCTCACGAGCAGCGTAACTGCTTCCGGCACCAGCGGAATCCTGTTTTCCTGGAACGATGTTTCCTTGGGAATACCTATGAATAGATGCTGCTCCTGCTTGCGCACTTCGAGCAAACTCTCCAGCGGCTGAAGCATGGCAGAGGCGGCAATCTTTGAAATATTTCCGGGTTCTGGTTTCATTTGGTAACTGTAATAATACGAAGATTATTTTCAACAGTTATATTTATGCGCAAACAATTTTCAGGCAGGAGTTGTTTAATTTTTTCGGGCCATTCGATGAGGCAAAGATTCCCGCTGAAAAAAAAATCTTCATAGCCCATATCATAAACTTCGGCAAGCGATTGTATGCGGTAGAAATCGAAATGAAAAATATTTTTACCTGATTCAGTTCTGTATTCATTCATCAGGGAAAATGTCGGGCTGGTGACATTATCATCCGAGTCAAGCGCTTTGCAGATTTCTTTTATGAGTGTTGTTTTTCCCGCACCCATCTCTCCGTAAAATGCAACAATGGTTTCTTCGCGGATAATTTCAGAAATTCTTATTGCCGCAGCAGGCAAATCTTTTAGGCCGACATCTGAAATGGTAAGAAGTGTTGTCATCGCAGTCACACAAAAATATTCATTTGTTGATTATGGGCTTTGTTCTTCCCAACCTCAAACTTCAAACACGAAACTATTTGTTTTCAAGATGAATAAACGGAATAATCATTTCCTCGAGTGAAACACCTCCGTGCTGAAGCGTGTTGCGGTAAAAGTTCACGAACTGGTTATAGTTGTTCGGGTAAACAAAAAATTTATCGTGCTTGGCAAACGCAAATTTATCGTTGAGATATTCTTTCGGCAGAAATGCTTCGTCAGGATTCCTGACGAGGAAAACATCTTTTGCAATCGGGGTTAATGCTCTTCCGTGCTTGTATCGCAGGTTGGTGTTGGTAGTACGCTCCGAAATAATTTTTGACGGTTCTTTTACGCGAATTGTTCCGTGGTCAGTTGTTATGATGAGGTCAATATCTTTTTCTGCAAGACGAATCAGAGCTTCCAGCAGGGGCGAGTGGGAAAACCAGGAGAGTGTCAGCGAGCGATAAGCCGCTTCATTATCTGCAAGTTCACGAATCATATCCATTTCAGTGCGGGCATGTGAGAGCATGTCAACGAAGTTTACCACAATCACATTGAGCTTGTTGTCTAGCAGGTTCATGATGCGCTCGGCAAGGTCAGTGTTGTCTTTATGCGAGACAATTTTGCTGTAAGAAAATTTCTGCTCAAAGTGGAGGCGCTTCAACTGGTCGGCTAAGAAAAACTCTTCGTGAAGATTTTTTCCTGATTCATTTTCACTATCGTCCGATTCCCACTTGTCAGGAAAACGCTCTTCGATAAGCTTCGGCATCAGCCCTGCAAAAATTGCATTGCGCGCAAACTGTGTTGCCGTGGGGAGAATGCTGTAAAAAGTTTCTTCCGACTTTATACGAAAATGTTCGCCAATTACGGGCTGAATAACTTTCCACTGGTCGAACCGGAGATTATCAATTAGAATAACAAAGCATGGTTTCTGCGAAACTGTCACCACCGGCATAATTTTTTTCTTGAACAGTGTATGAGACATCACCGGTGCGTTGTTATCCGGTTCGCGCAGCCAGCGCAGGTAATTGTTTTCTATATAGCGGCAGAATAAATTGTTCGCTTCATTCTTCTGGTAAGTTAATGTCTCATACATTCCTTCGTCCTTCGCTTCTTCCAGTTCCAGTTCCCAGTGAATAATTTTTTTGTAGAGTTCCGCCCATCCCGAATGATTGAGCGGCTCATTCAGCATCGTTCCCAGCGCGCGGAATTCCTGCTGATAATTCGAAGAAGTTTTTTCGGAAATGAGCCGTTTGTTTTCCAGGTTCTTTTTGATGGACAATAAAATCTGGTTCGGATTAACGGGCTTGATTAAGTAGTCGGAAATTTTTGAGCCGATGGCATCTTCCATGATGCTTTCTTCTTCGCTCTTCGTTATCATCACCACAGGAATTTCGCTCTTGATGTTTTTAATGTGCGCGAGAGTTTCCAGCCCTGACATGCCCGGCATATTCTCGTCAAGGAAAATAATATCAAAAGATTTTTTGGTGACTTGCTCCAGTGCATCGTTGCCATTGGTCGTGGTAGTCACATCATATCCTTTTTCTTTCAGGAATAAAAGATGCGGTTTCAGCAAGTCAATTTCGTCATCAGCCCAGAGAATCGTTACTTTGTCCATATTATTGCGGGGGAATTAATTTAGGTTGCTAAAGATAAAAACATTAAGTGAACTTATTGGAAACAACAACGGAGTTTCCTGAACTTTATTGCAAAGAAAAATTTTGTGATTAAAACTGTATTGTTCAACGACCCGATTTACGGCTTCATCACCGTGAAGAGTGAACTCGTATTGTCCATTATCGAGCATCCTTATTTCCAGCGGCTGCGGAGGATACGGCAACTCGGAATGACGCACCTTGTTTATTCGGGCGCGCATCACACGCGTTTTCATCATGCCCTCGGAGCAATGCACCTGACGATGCAGGCAATTGAAGTGATTCGTTCCAAAGGGTATGAAGTGACGGATGAAGAAGCTGAAGCAGTTGTGATTGCTGTTTTGCTTCACGATATCGGTCACGGTCCGTTTTCTCATGCGCTTGAAGACAGCATTGTTCCGGAAATAAATCATGAGCAATTTTCCGAGATGTTCATGAACCGGCTCAACAAAATGTTTAACGGAAAACTTTCTCTCTCGCTTGAAATTTTCCGGGACAGATATAAAAAGAAATTTCTCCACCAGCTTGTTTCCTCCCAGCTTGACATGGACAGGATGGATT
>DATDOJ010000043.1:0-7612 GCA_035293345.1 Bacteroidia bacterium | reverse complement strand
AAAACCAAAGCCAGCGGATTAACCCTTGATGTGAGAACCTATTTCCGTTTCCGCGCCATTCTTCCCGGAGGCACGGCAAGCTGGAGCGCTTCGGTGAGCATTGTGGTGCAGTAATGCTTCGACAGAGTTTATCCTGAGTGTATCGAAGGGCTCAGCATGACACATTGAGCGTCACCCTGAGCGAAGTCGAAGGGTTGTTTTGTTTCGTGAGAACTCTCTCCGCTCTTCTTCGCTTGTTCGGAAGAGAAAAACGGAGGGGTTTTTTTAACAGGTAAAGACAAGGATTTTTTCACCCACAATTTTTATTTGTTGGCGGACAGCGGTTGGCGAAGTTGCTTTTTTCGTGGGTGAATTTTTTTTTCGAGTGAAAAAATTTCCGTGCGCGTACAGTTATCGTCAGTACTCAACTGATTACTTCCGATTCACCAACGAAAGCGTTTCGCCTGCGGAAATTTTCTGAAACGCGTTGTTATTGTGTCGAACTTTACACTCGATTTCTAAAGCTCCTGACATGAATAGCTTAATCATACAGTGCTCTTTTTCTTCTCTCTCCTCCTCCATAATAATTTATTGTGTTCACAGTTCAGTGTCCATTCCGGCATTCGAATCAAAATTTTTCAATCATATCATTCATGATTTTTTTCTCACCCTTAAAACACATTATTATGAAAAAACTTTTTCTGTTCATTGCCTGCGGCATAGTGATGCCGGGCATTGCAAGCGCACAGACAGCAAGCCACTGTCCGAACACAAATTTTGAATCAGGAAATTTTTCCAACTGGCTCGGCTACACCGGTTCCTGCTGCCCTGTCAGCGCAACAGTGCCTGGAATTGTTTACGGAAGACATACCATTCTTTCCGCACCGCAAGGCACAGACCAGAACACATGTGGCGGGCTGCAGATAACGCCATCATTTGTTGGCGGAAGGGTATGCCGACTTGGAAATGACAATATATGGTACGAAGCGGAGCGCCTCGTTTATTCAATGACTGTTGACCAGTACAACGCCTTGTTTGTTTACCGCTATGCTGTGGTGCTTGAAGACCCCGGTCATCCTACATCAGACCAGCCCAATTTCAGAATACGGGTTCTCGATGCGCTCGGTAATGTAATTGACCCGGTGTGCGGTCAGTATTTTGTACAAGCGGCTGCAAACATTCCGGGTTTTCAAACCAGCGGGTCGGTGATATGGAAGGACTGGACCATGGTGGGCATCAGCTTATCGGCTTACATCGGGCAAACCGTTACGATTGAATTTGCAACAGGCGATTGCGGTTATGGCGGTCATTTCGGATATGCTTACCTCGACTGCTTCTGCATGCCCATGGCTATAAGCATGGAGTTTTGCCCGGGTGCAAACACGGTCACCCTCATTGCACCTCCGGGATTTCCGTCATACTTATGGAGCACAGGAGCCACCACGCAATCCGTGGTAATCAATAATCCATATATCAACCAGCAGGTGACATGCCTGCTCACCACGGTTCAGAATTGTAACCTGATGCTGACCACTACATTGCAATCAACAATCATCACACCTGCATTCAGCGTCTCGGCAAATCCCTGCGCCAATCCGGTTCCGTTTGCAGACCTGTCTTCTATTGTCAACGGCAACCTTGTATCGTGGCATTGGAATTTCGGAGATGGTTCTCCCATAGACACAAATCAAAACCCGCTTCATTTATTTCCTGCATCAGGAACATACAATGTCACTCTTTGGGTTTACTCCGTTTCGGGATGTGTTGATTCAATAACCCAGACCATCACAATAGCAATTCCTCCTGTTGCAAACTTCAGTTCTACTGTAGTATGTGCAGGCAACGCAACTGTTTTTTCTGATTTATCAACTTCACAGAACAACCAGATTACAAACTGGAATTGGAACTTCGGGGATATGTCAACAGACACTGCTCAAAATCCGCAGCATATATATTTTGCTGCAGGCAATTACAATGCAATGCTCATCATCATTAATGCTGCCGGGTGCAGCGATACAATAATTCATACGGTAACTGTAAATCCAAATCCTCTTGTATCGGTTTCTTCTGCGAACGTTGCTGTTTGCACAGGACAGAACACAACACTCACCGCCAGCGGAGCTAACAGTTACGTGTGGTCGCCTTCGGCAACGCTGAGTTCCTCAACCGGAAATTCAGTTACTGCCAATCCGGTTGCAACGACTCTTTACACTGTAACCGGAACAACAAACGGTTGCACAGCGTCAGCGCAGGTGTCGGTCACCGTGAATCCTCTTCCCGTTCTTGTCACTTCCCCTGATGTAACTGTTTGCAAAGGCGACACAACGATTCTGACAGCATCGGGAGCCAATACATATTCATGGTCACCCTCAATCTGGTTAAGTGCAACAACAGGCGACACTGTAATTGCTGTTCCGTTTTCGACTACAACTTATCTCGTAACGGCAACAGATATTAACGGCTGCACTTCAACAGCGAGCATCACAGTCACCGTAAATCCAACAATAAGCGTCCCGCCAGTGGTGCTGGTTTTTGATACACTGTTTTGTGTAACAGGATATGTCACCTATCAGTGGTATTTCAATGCCGTCATCATTCCGGGGGCGACCAATTATTATTATGTCGTAACGCAAACAGGAAGCTATACGGTTGAAGTCACCGATTCAAACGGCTGCAGGGGGAGCAGTGGTTTTTATGTTCTGATTACAGGCGCCCTCGAAAATAGTATTGATTACGAAACACTGATTTATCCGACTCCCTTCTCAACCACTGCGACTTTAATTTTGAGGACGGGAACTTTCCATCCTGAAATATTAATACGCATCTATGATGTGCCCGGACGCATTGCCGCTGCCGAAAGAATACATCCGGATAGCTACAACTCTCAAACAGGAGAAACAAAAGTTGCCATTCACCGGAACAACCTGAGCGCAGGAATGTATTTTTACAAAGTGAGCGCTGAGAAAGGAATTATTGCATCGGGTAAAATGATTATTGAATAAATATTTCATCACAAAAGAACCGGTGCCGCCTCTCTTAACCTCTTTCTGCCAGCATATAAGTAGGAGGTGAAGATATTCATAAGCTTTTTTTTCAGACCTTTGAAAATGTTCCCTGCAGAAAAAAATTCAATCGTTATGAAAAGATTTACTCTTGCTTTTTCCCTTCTGTTTTTTATCACAGAAATAATTTTCGCCCAGACCTCTTTCGACTACACCGTTCCCATCACCGTTCAGACACAGGAGTCAGTTCCGCAGATAACGCTTAGCTGGGCGCTCCATGCAGGCGCGACAAATTATTCCGTTGGAAGAAAAGCGCTCACTTCCACATCGTGGAGTACGCTTGCCGCAGGGTTGCCCGGCACAACAATTTCATTCACCGACACCACGGTTGTTGTTGGCACCGGATATGAATACCGAGTCATCCGCACAGGAAGTCCTGCCAACGGAATCAGTTATGCGTATGCAGGAATAAAAGTTCCGGCAACGGAATACAGGGGAAAATTAATTCTGTTGGTGGATGATTATTTCAGCGACACGCTCGCGGCAGAAATTCTGCAGCTCGAAAAAGAACTGATTGGCGATGGTTGGGTTGTAATTCGCCATGATGTGGCACGCACGGATTCTGTTCCTGTAATCAAAAGTATTATTGTGAGTGATTACAATTCTGACCCGGCAAATGTTAAAGCGCTTTTCCTGCTTGGTCATGTTCCGGTTCCGTATTCAGGCAACATCCGTCCTGACGGACATCTTGACCACGAAGGCGCATGGCCCGCTGATGTTTATTACGCAGACATGAACGGTACATGGACTGATGCGACTGTAAATAATACTGCCGCATTCCGCCCCCAGAATGACAACATTCCCGGTGACGGAAAGTTCGACCAGTCATTGATTCCTTCTGATGTCGAATTGCAAACCGGCAGGGTTGATTTTGCCAAGCTGCCTGCATTTGCTCTGACCGAAACAGAACTCATGCGCAACTACCTGAACCGCGCTCACGATTACAAAATGAAAATCTTCGACCCGCCCAAGCGATGCCTTGTTGATGACAACTTCGGTGCGTTCAGCGGAGAAGCATTCGCAAGCAACGGATGGCGCATTGCATCCATCCTCACACCCGACAGCATTTCGGCACAGGATTATTTTACCGAACTCGGAAGCAACACCTACCAGTGGTCGTATGGTTGCGGTGGAGGAAGCTACACTTCGTGCAACGGTGTAGGCAACACATCGGATTTCGCTGCCGACACCGTGCAAACGGTTTTCTCCATGCTCTTCGGAAGTTACTTCGGTGACTGGGACAGCCAGAATAATTTTCTGCGCGCGCCTCTTGCCTCCGGTGCGCTGACATCGGCATGGGCAGGACGCCCGCACTGGCATTTTCACCCGATGTCACTCGGAGAACCAATCGGTTTCAGCGCCCGGCTGTCGCAGAATAATTCATCCACGTATTCAGGGAACAATTCAACACGCTATGTTCACATCGCCCTTATGGGCGACCCGAGTTTGCGCCAGCATATTATTGCACCACCTTTAAATCTCACCGGAGCAAACGTGAGCACAAACTATGTTGAACTTCATTGGTCGCCTTCGCCCGATTCTGTTCTCGGTTATTATGTTTTCAAACTCGACACCTCAACCGGAATTTACAACCGCATCAGTCCTGCCATTGTCAGCGACACAAACTTTGCCGAAGCGAACATCACGTTAGGAATTAATTATTACATGGTAAGAGCAATCCGCCTCGAAGCATCGGTGACCGGAACATATTACAATATGAGCGAAGGAATTTTTGATACGATTTCTGTCATCATCAATTCCGTTTCACAAATCATTTCGGAAAAAAATATTTTGGTTTATCCCAATCCTGCCCGCGAAATATGTGCGGTAGTTTCGTCAGACATCATCCATACCATTCAACTATATGACGCAACCTCACGGCTCATTCGTTCTTCTGCTGTCAATGCAAAGGAATATGTGCTCGACCTTTCAGGATTCAACACAGGCATTTACATGATGAAGATTGATGAAACCGTTAAAAAGCTGGTTGTAACACGATAGTTTTTCAGGCGTAACAAGGCGGTTGAAAATTCCCTCATAGTCATTTTTAATTATATTCGCAGCCCTGAAAAACAGTTGGCAATTGGCAGTAAACAGTTAGCAAAAAAGCTATGCTCATTGAACTTCTGATTTTTCTATCTGAGATAAAAAAATAATAAATAATCATTAATAAATAATAAATCAAAAATGGCAATAATAAGTCAGATAAGAAAACGCGGAACGATTATCGTTGGATTTGTGGGATTAAGTTTGCTCCTTTTCATTTTAGGTGATGTGGTCACCTCCAACAGCGGTTTGTTTCAGAGCACCTCAGATGTGATGGGTGTGATTGGCGGAGAAAAAATTCACTACCGCGAATTTGAAATGCGTGTCGAAAACATGATTGAGAATTACAAGCTTAATACCAAGCAGGAACAGGTGGATGCCAACACTTCGGACATGATACGTGAACAGTTGTGGAATACCGTGGTCACGGAAAACACTTCGGGAAAAGAAATTGAAAAACTCGGCATCAGTTGCGACAACGATGAGTTGTATGATTTGGTTGCCGGAAAAAATGTTGACGATAAAATAAAGCAGGCGTTCCGCGATTCTCTGGGAAACTTCAGCACACAGAATGTTGTAAAGTTTCTGAACAACCTCCCGAATGCGGAAGAAAAACTTCAGAAGCAGTGGGCTGAATTTGAAAAAGCGCTTCAGGACGAACGCAGGGCGCTGAAATATAAAGAGCTGGTGAAGGGCTCGCTCTATGTAACAACAAATGAAGCGAGGAGAAATTTCAGCGAGCAGAACGGCAGCGTTTCCATACAGTATGTTGCAGATTATTACAGGAACATTGCAGACAGCACAGTGACCGTTACCGACAGCGAAATCGAGAAGTATTACAACGAACATAAGAACGACTACAAGCAGGCAGAATCCATGCGCAAGGTGGATTACGTGACGTTTGATGTTGTTCCATCGGAAGAAGACAGGCAGAATGCCGATGAATGGATCAGAAACAAGATGGATGAATTCAAATCCACGGATGACAATGCTGCATTCATCGCGCGCTATTCCGACAGTCCGCTGGACAGCTCGTTTCATTCACAATCAGCATTGGCACCGGGATTGCAAAATAATTTTTCCGGTTCTGTAGGCACGGTGATAGGTCCTTATGATGATGGCGCATCCAGGAAGCTGGCAAAAATTTCTGCCGAACGCACCATGCCCGACTCGGTGAAAGCGCGCCACATTCTTCTGAAGATTGAAAATGGTGACACGGCAAAAATACTTGCCCGCGCTGACAGCATGAAGAAGGCAGCCAGAGGAAAAGGAAAAGTATTTGAAGAGATGGCGCAGAATTTTTCGCAAGACCCCGGCTCGGGAATCAAAGGCGGAGACCTCGGATGGTTTAAGCAGGGAATGATGGTTCCTGAATTTAATGCTGCCTGTTTCAACGGGAAGAAAGGTGACATGCCAATTGTTACATCACAGTTCGGTGTTCACCTTATTGAAATTACAGACCAGGCAAAACCATCGAGGCAGATTCAGGTTGCCGTGCTCGACCATAAAGTTGAACCCAGCCAGAAAACTTACGACAGCTTCTATCAGAAGGCGAGCGAGTTCTCCAACAAAAACAATACAGGAGAATTATTCGACAAAGCATGCACTGACCAGGGACTGAACAAACGCATTGCCGACAACCTCAGAGAAACGGAAAAATCCATTGCCGGACTGGAGCAGCCGCGAGAACTGGTTCGCTGGGCTTACACTGCTAAGAAAGGAGACGTGTCCAAAGCATTCACTTTCGGAGACAAATATGTAGTGGCACATCTTTCAGGCATTAAAGATAAAGGCACTCTGCCGCTCGATGAAGTGCGCGAGCAGGTAA
Organism: Bacteroidia bacterium; assembly: GCA_035293345.1. GTDB lineage: Bacteria > Bacteroidota > Bacteroidia > AKYH767-A > 2013-40CM-41-45 > 2013-40CM-41-45. Next base: position 697 of record DATDOJ010000043.1, on the reverse strand, counting down.
CCACGCTGGCAAAAAAAGAAAAGAAGGCAGAGATGCTGATAGAAAAATTCAGCAAGGCAATGGGTAGTCCGCCAAAGGACGGACTCGCAGGGGCGAGCGGCAAAACCATCGAAGCCATCGGGCAACAGCTTAACCTTCCGGTACAGACCAACGAAGGAATACTTTTTTCAAATGCTGTTGTTCAGAATCTCGGAAGGGAAATGGGCATAGTCGGTACTTTGTTTGTCACTGAAGAAGGAAAGATGACAGCCCCTCTGAAAGGAGAATCAGTGGTCATGATTGCATTGGTAACAAAAGTGAACTTAGCAGCAAAAGATTCCGATGTGAAGTCAACACAACAGCAACTGCTCACTTCAATCAAGCAGCGAAGCGAATACGAAGTTCAGAATGCATTAAAAGAAAAAGCAAAGATTGAAGATAACAGGGGAAAGTTTTATTGAGATAAATTTTAAACAAAAGGAAAGTCCGGGCGAAAATCTACCCGGACTTTTTTATGCCTGAAAAATGTTCTGCAAATTTTATCTTTGCGTCCCTTTCAGTAAAAACAGGAGAGATGTCCGAGTGGTTTAAGGAGCAAGCCTGGAAAGTTTGTGTGCGGGAAACCGTACCGTGGGTTCGAATCCCACTCTCTCCGCCATCCCCTCCACTCGCAGATATTTTCAAGCGAGCTACGGCGGTGGATGAGGTCCCGTCGAAA
>DATDOJ010000042.1:0-3980 GCA_035293345.1 Bacteroidia bacterium | reverse complement strand
GTCAGTTATTATTTTCCCCAACCCCGCCACAAGCGAAATCAAAATTGAAAATGCAAAGAGTAAGATTGTGTTGGTTGAGATTTATGATGTGATGGGAGGGAAAGTTTTTAAATCCCGAATCCTAAATCCTGATTCCCAAATCTCCGTTGATGTTTCGGCATTAAAGCCCGGCATATATTTCCTCACCGTGAAGCAAAACCAAAGTGTAACTACAAGAAAAATTGTGATTCAATAATTCAAATTAAGATGAAAACAAAAAAACTATTGGCGTTGAGCGCAGCGCTTGCGTTGGTGCTGATGCTGCCTGCACCGGATTCGTATGCGCAGATGCAAAAAGAAATTTGCGGCACAACAGAACATACGGAATATTTGAAATCGCAGCGCCCCAATCTGGACAATGAATTGCGGCAGGCAGAAATACTGATGCAGCAATGGATGGATGCTAACGCAGATTCAAGAGATGCTGCAGGATTAACGGATACCATTCCCGTGGTGGTTCACGTGATATGGAATACATCTGCAGAAAATGTTTCAAACACTCAGGTTCTGAATACCATATTGGCATTGAACCAGGATCATGGCAGAACGAATTCTGATACCATCAATACTCCGGCAGTGTGGCAGCCCATTTCCGCCAGCACAGGCATTCAGTTCTGCATGGCGCAGCGCGACCCTTCCGGTTCACCCACAAACGGAATTGAGAGACGGCAAACTTCTGTTTCTTCATTCACAACTGACGACCTCGTGAAATCGTATGCCACCGGAGGCATGGATGCCTGGGACCCATCCCGCTATTTTAATATCTGGATTTGTAACTTAGTCAGCGGCTTGGGAGGATATGCTGAATTCCCCACCTCTGTTCTCAGCTACACCTATGGCGTTGCTATTGATTATGCAACCATCGGCTCGACAGGTTGGGTAATCTCGCATGAATGCGGTCACTGTTTTAACCTGAGGCATATCTGGGGTGATGATGGTGGCGCCTGCACGGGAAGCGACCAGGTTTCGGATACCCCAAACCAGGCAGACGCTACCAGTTCGCCCTGTCCTTCTTTTCCTGCCCTCGATGCCTGCCAGACCGCCTCTCCGGGAATCATGTTTATGAATTATATGGATTATGGAAGTGCTTCCTGCAAAAATATGTTTACGCTCGGACAGCGGACTCGTGCTCAGGCAGCCATTCATAACCTTGCTTATGCTTCGCTGCTGACTTCGAACGGTTGCGATGCGGTGATTCTTCAGCCAACCGATGCAGGAAGTCCTCTTGTTATTTCTCCGTCCGGCTTGGAATGTTCGGACCCCATTACACCCGTTGTCCGCATTCGCAACTGGGGCACTAATCCTTTAACTTCTGTTACCATCAACTACCGGCTCGATGCAAATCCTCTGCAAACTTTTGCATGGAACGGCTCATTACTTTCGCTCGCCACTGCTGATGTAACATTGCCTCCGTTATCAGCCAGCGCGGGGAATCATACCTTCAAGTGCTACACCTCCAACCCTAACGGAGGCGCTGACGGCAACGCATTAAACGATACCTCAACCAGTTCATTCAATAATATTCTTACCGGGCAGACAACGCCATTCAGCTACGGGTTTGAGCCAACAACTTTTCCGCCCACGGGCTGGACATTGGATAATCCGGACGCTTCAATTTCATGGGCGCGCACCACAGCGGCAGCAAAAACAGGAGTGGCTTCCATGCGGTTCAACAGCATTAACTATCCCTGCAACGGTTGCATTGACATCATCACCCTGCCCAATATTAATCTCACCACCATCGCCTCTCCGCTTCTCACTTTTCAGGTTGCTTACCGTTTGCTTTCTGACCCGGGTTTGAATCCCAACTGGTCTGATTCACTGAGAGTGGACATCTCGACAAACTGCGGAACTACATGGACAAATCTGTATTTCAAATACGGCACTACTAATCCTGCCACTACTCTTACCACCATTGTTCCTTCATTCTCGACCACTTCGTTTATTCCCGCCCAGAGCAACTGGCGGCTCGAAACCATCAACCTTGCTTCGTATGCTGCCATTGATAATGCGTTGTTCCGGTTTAAAGTTTCGTCCGACTACGAAAACAATCTGTATGTGGATGACATAAATATTACAGGCATAACAGGAATTTCAGCACCGGCATCCGGTTCTTCGTTTACGGTTTATCCGAATCCCGCCACGAATGAATTAAGGATTGAGGATTCAGGATTAAGGATTGATGCTATTGAGATTTATGATGTGATTGGAGAAAGAGTTTTTCAATCCCGAATCCTGAATCCCGAATCCCAAATCACCCTTGATGTTTCAGGATTAACGCCCGGAATTTATTTTATCTTTGTCAGGCAAAACCAAGGGGTGACCACAAGAAAAGTGGTGATTCAATAATTCGTATCTTTTCGGGTTCTCTGCTTTAAATAAAACACAATTTTTTATGGGCACTTTTTACACATCTTGCAAAATTGAGAATACAGTTGACCGGAATAAAGGAACGGTGATTTCTAAAATGTTAATAGATACCGGGAGCGAATATACTTGGGTGCCGGAACAAATTTTAAACAAGTTAGGTATCCGGCTGGAAAAAAAAGATGTGGCTTTTGTAATGGCGAACGGACAACAAATTACCAGAAGTATGGGCTTTGCCATTATTCGTATTGACAAATCTTTTACCATTGACGAAGTCGTGTTTGCAGAAAAAGGCGATTTACTTCTGCTGGGCGCCCGCACACTGGAAGGGCTTAATCTCACCGTAGATACAAATCGTAAGAAATTAGTTGCATCAGGTCCTTTACCCGCAGCATGACAGGAATTTATTTTCTCTCCGTCAAACAAAACCAAAGTGTGACGACAAGAAAAGTGGTGATTCAATAATTTATATTCAGTACTTAAAAATAAATTTTCATGAAAACAAAACTATCCGCCATAGGACGGATCCCGCTAAATGCGGGACTTCTCTCCTCATTAATTCTGCTCATCGCAAGTATCGTTTTGTCAACTCTTTCTTTCGCTCAACCCAATTGGCAATGGGCGAAAAGCGCAGGTGGTATTCTGTATGACGGAGCAAATTCAGTGGCAGCCGATAGTTCGGGAAATATTTACGTGGCAGGAGTTTTTGAAAGCGCCTCCATCACCTTTGGCACCACCACGCTGAACAATTCAAGCACCGATACTACAGATATGTTTCTTGTAAAATACGATGCGGGCGGAAATGTGCTGTGGGCAACAAGCGCGGGAGGAACTGATTTTGATGATGCGGCTTCGGTTGCTGCTGACCTTTCCGGAAATATTTTTGTGACCGGAAGTTTTTCAGGCGCCTCCATCACCTTTGGCTCAACCACCTTGACCAATACAGGCGCGAATGCTGATATGTACATTGTGAAATATGATGCCGGAGGAAATGTACTCTGGGCAAAAAGTGCCGGAGGTAATTATGAGGATAAAGCAACTTGCGTTGCCACCGATATTTCAGGAAATATAATAGTAACAGGATATTATCAAGCGGCTCCCATTACTTTTGATTCATACACGTTAAGTAATTCGGGCAGCTATGATATGTTTATTGTGAAATACGATGCCAGCGGAAATGCGCTGTGGGCAAACAGAGCGGGAGGCAGTAATGATGACAGGGGTTATTCCGTTACAGCCGATGCTTCGGGAAATGTTATTGTCGCAGGTGCTTTTTTAAGTTCTTCAATTACCATAGGCACCACTACTTTAAACTATGCGGGCGGAGCTTACACTGATATATTTATTGTAAAATACGATGCCAGCGGTAATGCACTGTGGGCTAACAGCGCGGGCGGAACGTATTGGGACGAACCTAATTCTGTTACTACCGATGCTTCAGGAAATATTTTCATGGCAGGCATTGTCTATAGTTCTTCCATCACCTTTGGCTCCACCACGCTGACCAACTCGGGCAGCAGTTTTTATTGCGAGATGTTTATTGTGAAATACGATGTCAGCGGAAATGTGCAGTG
>DATDOJ010000041.1:0-3830 GCA_035293345.1 Bacteroidia bacterium | reverse complement strand
AAACTTCCTGAACCTGCAGCAGGGTCGTAAAGCAAAACATTCTTTGTTTCCTTCGGTACAAGTATTCGTGCCATAATTTTCGCAACGGCTGGCGGTGTGTAATACTCTGCATATTGTCCGCTGTCTTTGTTGTAGTCCTTAATCAGGTATTCAAAAATGGTAGAGAAGAAATCATACTTCTCCTCAAACACGGGTTCAAAACTGAACGCCACTAATTTGTTGATGATGGCTTTGCAGAACGGATTTCTTTCGTTTTTCTCACGGATGTTTTCAGAGAGTTCTTCAAACAGCGGAATCCTTTGGCCTCCGATGGTGGATACGGAAAATATTTTGATGTTGGTTGCTGCAATTTCTGTAAGCGTTGTATCAAAGGTGGTGGCAAAATCTTTTTCGTTCTGCTTGTTGAACAGGTAACTTATGAAATGTGTTTTCTTCAACTTGGCGCTTCGTTCGCCAATTTTTTCCAGCATGTATTCGTAATCATTGTCCGTCATGTTTTGAATGTCGGCTTCAATGTTTTTGCTGTCTTTTAATTTCTTGTTGGCGTTCCGAGCTTCATACAGAAATTTATCGTTCAGGAATTTGTAGAGAAAAACTTCCGTAATGATTTTGTATTCGTAACCTGTATTCGCCAAACCGTAATTGCTGCAAACAGTTTTCAATCCGTCAATCAGTTCTTTGGTTTTCAGTGTATGTTCTAAATGGTTGTTCATTTATTTTTTCTTTTTCTTACTGCCTGCTTTCAGTTGTAAAGCTGATTTTGCATTAAGCGATGTAACTACTTTTTTCCCAGTTTTTGCTTCTAATTCTTTCCTCGCAACTTTGGCAACATTGCCGCCTTGTTTAGCAACTTTTTTACTTGATTCAAAATCTTTTGGATTGGTTGAAGCAGAAATATCTTTTGTGGATGCCTCAGCAAGCATGTTTAAAATAAGTTCGGTGTTGGTCATGTTATCCCGAAGATTTTCTTTCTTCAGTCCTTTCAGGATTTTGTATTCCTTGGTTGTTCTATCGCTCCACGCCCTGGTGATTATGTCAGTGAGTGTTGCAAACTGAATGCCTTCTTTCAATCCTCGCTTCTTCCATTCATCGGTCAGCTCTTTTCGTATCTCAATACTTTTCAGTCGTTGGTTAATCCAGTTTTCTGAATATCCTAATTGAAGGTATTCTTTTAAAGCTCTATCAATAGTTAGTTCAGGGTCTTGCATTTCATCCAATCTTTCGGCAGCCACTTGTGCCAGCCACAATTTAAAGGGTTCTGCCTTTGGCGATGGAACGGATTGAACCAGACGGAAAAGTTGTTCTGTGTCGGCAACATCGGTTAGATAAAATTTACCATCTGCCGATTGCATTTTCAGTTGGTTACAATTTGTAACCGACTCATTTCCTTCCTTTGCCAGACGGTGTTTCAGCACTTTCCAATAGTTTCTTGGATTCGGACTTTCAGTAAGCACGGCAACTACGTCTACAATGGACAAATACCATTTTTCTTTTTCTTCATCCCAAACGGTTCTTACCTTTTTATTCTCAAATAATTTTATTTCTGTTTCTTTTTTCATTGTGATATTTAATTTGGTTTTCAAACTGTGACAAAGAGTCACAGGTTCATTTTTAAAATGTTCTTTGATAGAAATATTCGTTGACTAAAGTTGTATTGATAAAGCGAACCACATTCAAATCTCTGATTCCCTTTTCTTCCAGTATTTCAACGATAGTCCGTTTAGTGGATTCAGCAAAATAATCCTGATTGTTAAGCAATGCCTGATTGTTTACTACGGTTTCATCTGTTTTGTGTTTGATGTGTAACAGTGCTTCATGCAAAGCCACATCGGTGTTCAGCACAGTCAGATTATTTTCTCTGATGCGTTTATGAATCCTAGCAAACTTGGTGTCATTCTCATACTTGGCAGCAAGCAAAGCGTCTTTATTGTTCAGTGCGTTTGCTTCTTCGTAAATCTTTTTCAAATCTTTTATGGCTGCATCCATTTCAGCCGAATCTAATTCCTCAATGTTTTTCTTTTTGAATAATCGTTTCAGTTCTTCAAACAGCGAAATAAAAATTTGGTCTTTCTTATCAAAGTTTCCTTCCAATTCTTTTCTTGCTCTTTCTAATTCACTTCGGAACCTGTCGGCGATCTGCAATTCATGCGTTGCAATTTTTCGGAAAGTGAATTGCATTTTTTCCAATGCAATGTTCAATAGGTTTGTATTATCGGCTGTGTTCTCTAAATTTTCTTTGAGGTTAATGATGTCAATGCGATTTGAAACTTCCTGAAACAACTTGTTAACTTTGTCAAATGAGAACTTATCAAGAAGATCAGTGTACCCCATTATCCTTATTATGTTGTATAAACTTTTCAGATTATCCAAACATTTTTTCAGTTCCAAAATTTCTTTTTTGTCGGTTATCTGACTAACTATTTTCTGAAACTCTTCTATGTTTGAAAAGTCGTAGAGAAATAGTTTCTCTTTTATCTCTTCAATTTCTTTATCAATTTCTTCTGCTGATTTAAACAAGTTGGAATACTCTTTTGCTTCGTCTCCCAACTCTTCTGATAGTTCTTTGAAATATTCTTTGTTGGTTTTGTCAAACTCTTTTCTTATATCGGCAAAGTCAACCACATAACCATATTTGAAATTCTTGTATGGCCGGTTTACTCTTGTCAGTGTTTGCAAAAGGTTATGTTCTTTCACCACTCTTGTCAGATACAACTTCTTTAATCGCTTTGCATCAAAACCAGTGAGCAGCATATTGTAAACAACCAACAAATCAATTTTGCCCTGCTTGAAATCTGATTGATTGTCTTTGCGAATTTGCTTGGTGTCCACATCATGCAGAATCAAAGCAGCCCTTATCGGTGCATCTACTTCGCTGTAATAATTTTCCTTGAGTTCTGCTGCAATTCCGTATTTTATTTCGGTATCACGATTAAGATTGAATACTCTTTCTTTTTCAGCATTGTATTTCTGAACAAATTCAAAAATCATTTTTGCCTGGTCTGATGAATCGCAAACAATCATTCCTCCAATGCTGTGGTCGTTGTGAATCACACGGCTTTTCTTAAAGTCGGCAATTATGTATTCAACCAACGGCGCAACAAAGTTCTTATGAGCAAACACTTCTCGCTTGGTGAACTCACCCTGCTTTACAATTTCATCATACACTTTGTTTATATCAGTTCTGAATTTTGTTTCAATCGCTTCACGAATCAGTTTCAAAGTGTAGCCGTCTGCAATGGATTTGTTGTAATAATACTTATGAAAGTAGTCGCCAAAAATTTCCTTGCTCTTGAAGTCGCCTGAAATAAGTGGTGTTCCCGAAAGCCCGATATGAATGGCGTTGCGGTCGGAGTTCACAAGCTTGGCGTAAAATGTTCCTTCGGGATTGTAACTGCGGTGAACTTCATCCAAAAAGTAAATGCGTTTTACATTCAGGTTGTAATCTGCTTCAATGGAAAATGATTGATCAGAAAATTTCTGAATGTTCACTACAGTAATTGTCTGGTCGCCTGTATTGCCTACTGTTGCTCCTGAGGTTTTGATGTTGTTAATGAAATCTTCTTTAGAACTCACCATTTCAACTTTCAAACCTCTTGCAATGAATTCGTCTTTCGCTTGCGTTGCCAAATCCAAACGGTCAACAATGAAATAGAATTTCGCGATGATGTTTTTCTGCTGATAAAAGTCTTTCAGGTAGTTCACATTGTAAAACGCCAAAGCGGTTTTACCGCTTCCTTGCGTATGCCAAATGATTCCTTTTTTTATTCCTTGATTTAGTTTCCCTTCAATTGCCAATGTCGCAAACAATTGAGGGTAACGCATGATGTGTT
>DATDOJ010000040.1:0-2002 GCA_035293345.1 Bacteroidia bacterium | reverse complement strand
TGAATCTGCAATTGTTCTGTTCAACTTAAAAGTTTGCCGCAGTAAAATTTCTTTGTCTGTTTGTTTGTTTTCAGCAGACGAAAGATAAGTCGGCTGTGCAACAGTGTTCTCATTCGGATTAAAATCTTTTATTCCGCCATTCTCCTCCTGCTCTAAGTGATTGCGGAGATAGTATGCGAACAAAGAATATCGCTTGCTGGGTGTTTCATAATGCGTGTACACATCAAACGAACTCTGGTAAAACTGCTGCCGTCTGAAAAACCCCTCTGCACCCGCGCGCCTGAAATCAAGTCCTGCATTCAAGTTCTTTGTTAAGTGCTGTGAGTAAATGATGTTGAGCAGTTGCTCGCTCTTGCTTCCCTGCACATAGGTCACTTCCGTGAACCGCCTGTTGAGTTTGTAGTATTTTATGGTGCGGTTTGAGAATTTGTAAGGCGCGGTTATGTCGTTGGAAAAATTTACGATGCTGTTGTCCGGCTGAAAAACATTTTCCTCTTCAGCGAAAATGTTTTTCTCTTTCGTGATGTTGTAAAGGAATTTATCTGTCAGATAAAAGTGCGACAGTGAACTGTCTATTGCTTCAACTGAATCAGTTCCAAACCGTTCAATATTATATTCGCTTACAAAACCAATATGCGCGGGAGGAAGTTTGGGAGCAACGGAAGTTGTGTCCTGTGAAAATGAAAGAAAAGGGGGGAAAAAAATGATGAATGATGAATGATGAATAATGAATTTAAAACTACAAGTGGTTTTCATTTATTTCAACATTCAACATTCAGCATTCATAGTTCATCGTTCATCATTACTTTAAATACTTATCCAGCCAGTCAAAAAATATTCTCTGCCACAGCACGGAGTTCTGAGGTTTGGAGACCCAGTGACCTTCATCGGGAAAATAAAAAAAGCGCGCAGGAATATTCTGTACCCGCGCAGCCGTGAATGCTTCCATTCCCTGTCCGAGCGGCACACGGAAGTCCTTTTCATTATGGATGATGAGAATCGGTGTGTCCCAGTTCTTAACGAAATTGTGTGGGGAAAATTTCTTATAGCTTTCGGGCTGCGGTGTTTTCCAATAGGGTCCGCCTAAATCAAAATCCGGAAACCAGAGTTCTTCCGTTGTGCCGTACATGCTTTCTAAATTAAACACTCCGCAGTGAGAAATAAATGTTTTGAATCTTTTGTTGTGATTTCCGGCAAGCCAGTATGTCGAGTATCCGCCAAAGCTTGCACCCACCGCACCGAGTTTGTCTTTGTTCACATATTTTTCTTTCGACACGCTGTCAATGGCGCTGAGCAAATCACGCATTGCCTGCCCGCCCCAGTCGCCTGAGATTTCGCGGTTCCATTCTTCACCGAACGAAGGAAGCCCTCTGCGGTTTGGTGCAACAACAATGTAACCGTTGGCAGCCATCAACTGGAAATTCCAGCGGTAAGAAAAAAACTGGCTCACCGTGCTTTGCGGTCCGCCCTGGCAATAAAGAAGTGTCGGATATTTTTTTGTGCTGTCGAAATCGGGAGGATAGATTACCCAAGTGAGAATATCTTTTCCATCGGTTGCTTTTATCATTCGCTTCTCCACCTTTCCCATCTTAACATTTCTCAGAGCATCATGAAAGAGAATATAATTTTCATGAGTAATGTCCGCTGACTTTCCCGTCCTCTCATCAATGGAAAATAAATTTGTCGGGCTGCTGATGCTCATCATGCTCGTGATGATGACAGGATTTTTTCCATCCATGGCAAGCGTGAAATCGGTGTGGTCGCCAACGTCATTCGTGATTTGACGGATGGGCGCTTTTGCTTTCGGATCTAAATCATAAGAAAATAATTGCTGTGTTGCATTAATGCCAGAGAGGAAATAAATTTTCTTTCCGTCAGGGCTCCACTTCGCTGATTCAACGCTGAAAGCAAATCCTGTAGTGAGTTCACGTTTAGTTTTTGTTGAGAAGTCGTAAAGAAAAATTCTGTTGCGGTCTGCTTCGTAAGTGGCAGTCGCCATGCT
>DATDOJ010000039.1:0-4755 GCA_035293345.1 Bacteroidia bacterium | reverse complement strand
CGGGGAAAAACCAACTTTAAAATCTGCTCCGCATTTTAACCCAGATAAATCTTCGAGCATCGGAATGCAATCTTCCTCCGTGCAACCGGGATAAACTGTGGATTCATAAACCACATAGTCACCTTTCTTCAAAACCCGTCCGATGGTTTGTGTTGCGGAAAGCAACGGTTTCAAATCCGGAAGATTGTGTGCATCAATTGGAGTGGGAACAGTGACAATAAAAAAAGAAGCGTCTTTCAAATCAGCTGCATTGGCAGTGAAGGAAATATTTCTCTCCGCAAATTGCGATGACTCCAGTTCATTGTTCGGGTCAATTCCATTTTTCATCATGCTGATGCGTTCAGCATTTATGTCGAAACCAATTACGTTAATGTGTTTCGCGAATTCAAGTGCAATCGGAAGTCCCACGTAACCGAGTCCGATGACGGAGAGTTTCTTTTCCTTATTGATTAACTGCTGATACATCTTTGATTTTATTTAACTCTTTCTGTCCACTTTTCTTAAAGAATAAATTCTCTCGATAATTTCCACGACCTTCATTCCTTCGAGCGCGTTGGTTGTCATTGATGTTTTTCCTTTCAATGTGTCCACCACGTTGCGAATAACAAAATGATGATTGTTTGCTGAACCTTTGTAAGTTCCGTAATCATTGGCAGGAGCAGTGGGTAAAAGTTCCGGCATTGAATAATCTTTAATGTGGCAGTATTCCACTTTATCCATGTACTGTCCACCAACTTTCAAACTTCCGTTGCTGCCAATGACTGTGATACTGCTTTCAAGATTTTTATCCCACACAGAAGTGGAATAATTTATTGTTCCTATTCCTCCGGTGTTAAACCTGAAACTCACGATGCCGCTGTCTTCAAACTCCGTCAGGTCGTTGTGATTGAAGTCGGCAAACTTTGCCTGGATGTCTCTGATGTCGCCAAAGAGCCAGTAAAGCAAATCAATCCAGTGAGAAAATTGAGTGAATAAAGTTCCGCCATCGAGGTCTTGTGTTCCTTTCCAGTTTTTTCCAGTGTAATATCTTTCATCGCGGTTCCAGTAACAGTTCAATTGCACAATGAAGACCTCTCCGATAATTTTCTTTTCCACAATTTCTTTCAGCCAGACAGCCGGAGGAGAGTAACGATTTTGCATCACACAAAAAACCTGCTTATTCACCTGTAGCGCTTTATGGATTAACTGCTCACAATCCTGCTTGTGCAATGCCATCGGTTTTTCGCAGACCACATGCTTTCCGTTTTCAAGCGCCATCAATGATTGTTGCGCATGAAGTCCGTTCGGTGTGCAGATGTTGACAACATCAAAGTCAAGTCCTGAAGAAAAAAGTTTTTCATCGGAAGAGAAAAACGGAGCATTCAGTTTTTCTATACCCAGAGAATTTTTATCCGCTGCATCGCAAAGCGCAACAAGCTCCGTATCGGGCTCGCGCGCAATCATTTCCGCATGGCGCTTGCCGATGTGACCACATCCGATAACTGCGAATTTTATTTTGCTCATGAGTTTTTTCACCGCAAAGTCGCTAAGTCGCAAAGTAATCTTGGCGTCTCTGTGCCTTTGTGGTTAAATTTTTTTTACTCTCCCATTTTCTAATTTATACTTCCCTTTGCTCTCCGGGCACTCCCCTACGCCTTCATCATTGAATTTCAGCTTATGCCCGAACTCACTCATCCATCCTGCATGGCGCGCAGGATTCCCGAGAACTAATTCATAAGGTCTTACATCTTTCGTCACCACAGCTCCCGCTCCGATAAAACAATATTCTCCCAAAGTTATTCCGCAAACAATCGTTGCATTGGCACCGATGCTTGCTCCTTTTTTTACCAACGTTTTTTTGTATTCATTTTTTCTAACTACAGCACTGCGTGGATTAATCACATTCGTAAACACCATTGAAGGTCCCAGAAAAACATCATCCTCGCAAATCACCCCGGTATAAATCGAAACATTGTTCTGAACTTTCACATTTTTTCCAAGCACTACATCAGAAGACACAACAACATTCTGACCGATGTTGCAGTTTTCTCCAATGACGCAATTAGGCATGAGGTGAGTGAAATGCCAGATTTTGCTTCCTTTTCCTATTCGGCTGCCTTCGTCAACAACTGCTGTCGGGTGAGCGGAAAATTCTTTTTCCATTTTTTAATGAGTGGGCAAAAATAGGAATAGTTATAAGTTATTAGTCATTGGTTATACGACTACGCTGCATTACATCAGAACTCTAAACCCTAAACTCTAAACTTTTTTCTAACATAATCTTCTCCCCGCAAAATCCATATTCCTTTACATTCATATTGGAACAAACAACAACCGTTCTCTCCAATGAAAAATCTTTCAGCATTTGCTGATACCATATTTCACCCTGCTCATCTAAGTTAGAGAGAGGCTCATCAAGTAACAAAAGCGGAGTGTCACTCATAATAGCAAGCGTTAGTTTCAACCGCTGTTTCATCCCGGAAGAAAAATTTTTTACCTGCTTGTTTACAGATGAACTCAATTCACTTCGTTCAATCACATCATTAAAATTCAATCCGCTGATTACATTCTTAAAACCAAAATGAAACCTCACCATCTCTTCCAGCGAATATTCTTCAATCAATTCAAGATAAGGAGCGGCTAAGGAAACATGTTTGAAAATATTTTCCTCTTCAATCAAAACATCATCATCATAAAAAGAAACTTTACCGGCAGACGGCTGAACATAACCCGCAACCATTTGCAGCAGCGTTGACTTCCCCGAACCATTCGGACCAAGAATCGCAACCTGACAAGACGGATTAAAAGTGAAATTAAAATCCTTCAGCACCCAATCGATGCCGAATTTTTTTCCTGCGTTCTCGAAAATAATTTTGTTGCGATGGCTCATTGATTTGAATGAAAGAAAATAAAAAAGGAGATTATTCGTAATGCCCTCTGCACTTGACAACAAGAATGGAATCTGCTTCAACCTTATAAATCAGGCGATGTTCCCGAGTAATTCTTCGTGACCAGAAACCTTTGTAGTTTCCTTTGAGCGATTCCGGCTTGCCGATTCCGCTGAACGGACTTCTCGAAATATCTCTTATGAGTTCAATGATTTTACCTGCAACAGCAGGGTTATTTTTTATCCACTCGTTGTATTCATTAAAAGCAGTCGGAGTGAATGAAATCCGTCTCACTTACTTTTCTTTTTTGCAGTGTATTCTTCAAGACCTTCCATCGAAAAAGAAATCAGGTTTTCCGGTTTGTTTAATTCGCTTATTGACTTTTGCAACGCTCTGTGATACGCATCTGCATCATCCGTAATCTGAATAACCACATTGGCATTGCCTGTTTTGCGAAGTAATGATTTTATCTTTTTGAAAAGCGTCTCGTTGAACTCCTCACCTTTGATATTGAAAACTGCATCCATGATTTTATGTTTTAAATTGAATCGTTGTTAGAAACCCGTAACATGCAACACCTCATCCCACCTGTTCTTCCTCCGCCTCCGCCTGTCCATATCCCTTCATGATTCCTTTGGGAGAGTTGATGATGAAGTCAAGAATTCTGTCCCGCTCGGATGATGCAGGAATTTCGCGTTGTATCATTCCGATGGCGCGGCTCACATTGTTTTCCCGCACATATAAAATGCGGTAGGTGTCTTCAATATTTTTAATTACCTCATCAGAAAATTTTCTTCTGCGAAGCCCGACTGCATTGATGCCTGCATACGCCAGCGGTTCGCGCGCTGCCTTCACATAAGGCGGAACATTTTTCCGTACCAGCGAGCCACCCGTAATAAATGCATGCGTCCCGATTCTCACAAACTGCTGAACGGCAACTATTCCTTCGAGGATTACATGGTCTTCAATCTCCACATGACCGGCAAGGTTCACACCGTTGGCAAGCACAACATGGTCACCAATCATGCAGTCGTGTGCAACATGTGCATACGCCATCAGCAAACAATTTCTTCCGATAAAAGTTTTTCCTGACGCTTTGGTTCCTCTGTTCACAGTCACAAATTCACGGATGGTGCAGTTGTCACCGATTTCGGCTGTGGTTTTTTCTCCCTGAAATTTTAAATCCTGTGGAATTGCAGAAAGCACTGCCCCCGGAAAGATGCGGCAGTTTTTTCCGATGCGTGCACCCGGCATAATCGTTACATTAGAACCAACCCAGGTATCGTCACCGATTTCAACATCATCATGAATCATCGTGAATGGATCAATCTTTACGTTACTCCCTATTTTCGCATTGGGATGTATGAAAGCAAGCGGCTGACTCATTTATTGATTTTATTTTGGTCAATCAAAATTATTTCATGCAAAGCCCGCGGAGGACGCGAAGAATTTTTTTTATTTATTTTTAATCTGTGGCTATCTTTTTTCTTTTTTGCCCATTGCATATTTTTCCATCTGCGAATCTGCGGCTGCCTTTTTCACTTCTGCTCCCCATTCTTAGACCCATCCTTTTCCTTCCTCACAATCTGCGCCATCATCTCCGCCTCCATCACCACTTTGTCTCCCACGTATGCCTCACCGTGCATGTGACAAATTCCCCTGCGAATCGGACCGGCAAGTTCAAGTTTAAAAATAAGCGTGTCGCCCGGAACCACAACCTGCTTGAACCTTGCGTTTTCTATTTTCATAAAATACGTCAGATAATTTTCAGGGTCTTTCACCGTGTTCAGCACCAGCACACCGCCACACTGCGCCATCGCTTCAATCTGAATCACCCCCGGCATCACAGGCGCACCCGGAAAATGCCCCGTGAAAAACCATTCGTTCA
>DATDOJ010000038.1:0-3419 GCA_035293345.1 Bacteroidia bacterium | reverse complement strand
GACTTGTGCAAATCATTTCCTGTAATCTGGATGTCAATCGGTGAAGGCAAACCAAAATTCAACGCAGCAGTTACAATTCCTCCTTTGTTGAAAATAAATTGAACTCCTGGAAATTGTTTTTTCAGTTTAAGACGCAATCGTTTTACATATTCATCGGTGGTGGTTTTGTATCCTTCTTTTAATTGAACGGCAATGGTAGCATCCTGAGTTCCCGAATTGGTAGTGTAGGCAGCAGGCCAGTCGTTCAGGACACCCATGTTGGAAATAATAATGTTAAAATCATTTCTGATTTCCTGCTGTATAAATTTTTCAATCTGAGTGATGGTTTTTTCTGTTTGCTCAAGCCGTGTTCCGCTTTCCATTCTTACATCAATGGAAATTTGACCAACATCCATTTGGGGAAAGAGTTCCGTTCCTATTTTCCGAAAAGCGAAAAATGAAATCACGAATAATACTGCCACAGCAATTAATATTCTCCAACGGAATTTCATTACCTTTTCCATCGAGTTTGCATAGGATTCTGTGAGGTTGTGAAACCATTTTTGAAACTTTTGAAAAGAAATCTTCGCATGTTTTAATTCGTGCTCTCCACCGAGTTCAGTTGATTCAACAATATTGCGTTTAAAGAGGGTTGCTGCCATAATCGGAACAAGAGTCATTGAAATAAGCAAAGAGCCGACCATTGCAAGAGAAACAGTAATTGCAAGCGGGGTGAAAAGATATTTTGAAATGCCGGAGAGAAAAACAATCGGAAAGAAAACAATGATAATGCTGAGGGTAGTAACGAGTACGGGCATTGCTACTTCTTTTGTTCCTTCATAAGCTGCAACAGCCGGAGATTGCCCGCGCTTCAAATGCTTTTCAATATTTTCAACAACAACAATAGAAGTATCCACCAACAAACCGATAACGAGAGCAAGACCGCCAAGCGTCATGCTATTAATAGTGTGTCCGGCAAAAAACAATCCGATGAATGCGAACATCACCGAAAGCGGAATGCTGAGAAAGACAATGAACATTGCCCGGTAATTTCCAAGAAACAAAAGCAGGGCGAGTGACAAAAGAATTAATCCGATGACGCCTTCTTTTTGCAATCCCGAAATAGAATTTCTCACATAAACCGATTGGTCGAGTACTACATTAAGATTTATTGATTCAGGCAAGCGGGTTTTTAGTTCCTCTAATTTTCCTTTCACGCCTTCCACCGCTGCAATGGTATTTGCTCCCGTGCGTTTATAAACCGGAATGTAAACTTGTCTTTTTCCATTGATATGAACCATATTTGTTTGTATGGCACTGGCATCTTTCGCATAGCCGATGTCTTTAAGAAAAATCGGTGAGCCGTCCTTTCCCATTTTTATTACGATGTTGTTGAAGTCGTCCACTTTTGGCAACATTCCGTTTGCGTTCACGCTGTAATTCATGTTGCCAATGTTTACATCGCCTGTAGGTATCATCACATTATTTTTCTGAACTGCATCCATCACATCCGTTTGCGAAAGATTGTATGCCTGTAATTTGTCGGGATACACATACATATAAATTCTCCGGAGTTTTCCACCGTAAACTGCGGGTGCAATAATTCCCTGAACAGAGCCCAGAAGATTTCGCAGTTGAAAATAGGCGATGTCATACAATTCTTTTTCTGAAAGTGAATCGCTGCTTACTGCCAGCAATGCAAGCGGAGTGGAAGCAGTCGGGTCAAAAGGCATTACCATTGGGGGAACTGTCCCCGGAGGCAGGTAATACAAATCGGACATTGCAAGTGAAGTAACTTGAGACAAAGCGGTGTTCGGGTCAATTTCCTCTCTGAAAAAATCTTTCACGATGCTGACACCGATTAAACTTTTGCTTTCCTGCCGTTCAATGCCGTTGGATTGTCCCGTCCAACGCTCAATGCGTGAAGTGATATCTTTTTCCATCACTTCGGCAGGCATTCCAGGGTAAAGTGTCAGCACCTGCACGGCAGATGTTTTGTAGTTTGGCAAAATGTCAACAGGCAATTTTTGAATTGCCACGATGCTGATTACTGCAATGAGTAATGCAGTAACTACAATTAGATATTTGTTTTTAAATGCAAGTTCAAGCATGATAAATAATTTTTAAAAAGTTGTTTTAGAACATCGTGTTTATTAATTTTCTTTAGGACATAAGGAGTAGAGAGTAACGAATACTTTTCGTTACTCTCTACCTGTAGAAGGACCTTTCTCCTAACACTTTTTTACCTTTTTCAAAATATTACCTTCCGAAGTGAAATAAAGAATGAAATCTTCCTTAAAAACCGGATATCTGTCTGCATCCAATAAGTTTCCATTATCAACCAAGAGTAGATACACCATTTGGTCAGACATTTCAACTTGTTTTATTTCAGATATTTTCCAACTGTTATATTCACTTTTGCGGACCCCATTCATAACCTCAACCGGAAGGTTTTTCCACTTTATGTTAGTTTCGGTTCTCTGCCAAGTACCATCCGAAGAATAAAAAGCAAAATATTTCCTATTGCTTATAATAAATTTTGCGAGATAAAAATCCTTTTCTCTTTTCCATTTTTTCAATTCAGCATTAGGATATTTCTTAGTAAATTTGTTTAAAACAACTTCTGGTACTTTTCTCGTATTGTTTTGCGCAACGATATTGGTTGTAAACAATACCAATAAGACAATGATTAACTTTTTCATTTTGTTATGTATTAATAGTTTAAATAATATGGATAATTATTCCTCACTTGCAAAGAGGAATTCAGAATGGAAATGAAAAACGGACTATTCCCTTATGAAAAGAAATAGGATTTCATCCCAAGATGGGCTAAACGAAAGAAGGAGGTCCGCGAAGAGAATTAGAAAGAAGAAGCGGAGCACTCAGGCACTGGGCTTCAGGAATGAGCCAGTTAATAATTTGAATTTGCGGAATTGGAATTTCTACTGTTGGCGGAAAAGTGAAAGCATCAGTCAGAGAATTTTTTACGATGATGATTTTTGTTTTCTGAACCTGTGCGTTCTTTACAATGTCTTGGCAGAAATAATGTTTCGGGAAAAAGTTTGCATGAGCTAACCCGCCTTTTGCGGCTGCTTCTTTTATTTCGTGTTCGCAATCACCATGAAAACGCTCGCCTGTATCAATGTGATAACAGTAGTGCGTTTTGAAAGTGAACGAGTAAACGCAAAAGAGGATAAGAAGAAATATGGAACTTGCTCTTTGCATGAAGCAAAGATAACAATTGTAAAGTGGTGTTTGGCACTGTTAAAAAAGGTTGAGAGTAAGAGAGACAGAAGGTTTAACGCCTTACCCCTAATCCCCGCCTTTGAATGTCTGGCTCAAAAGTCCACACGACTTTTGCCCTGCTCAGCTTGACGGTTGTGGGAACACAAACCCCGTGCTGAAGCACGGGGCTATTAAGATTTAATCCGTCAACTGAC
>DATDOJ010000037.1:0-6756 GCA_035293345.1 Bacteroidia bacterium | reverse complement strand
AGAAGTAGCATTCAAACAGGAAGCAGCACATCAGCTGGTGAAGGTTTTACTATCTCAACAGATGCAAGTGATAATGTTTATGTCGGGGGTTGGTTTCAAGACAGTATTAGTTTTGACACTTATGTTTTCAATTATGGGCATGGTGTTTTTCTTACGAAGTATGATTCGATAGGAAACTTGCAATGGGCAAAATGCGGAGCAAGCTTGGGAACGAATCAAGGAGTTGCTTCGGGAGTGACCACCGATTCAATCGGGAATTCATATTTAACAGGTTGGTTTAATGGTTCAATTGTTTTTGATTCAGATACTTTAGTTTCTATAACGCCTAACGATTTATTCGTTGCAAAATATAATTCCAGCGGCAATCTTATTTGGGCAAAGAGTATGGGAAGCAATGCTATATTCTATCCGACCATTGGGATTACTTTGGATAGAATGGAAAATATTTACTTAACTAGTTGTTTTACTTCTCAATTTATTTTTGGCACTGACACTCTTATAGCTTCGGGCGCAGGTGCAAATTATTTCGTTGCGAAATGTGATTCGTCAGGTAATGCATTGTGGGCAAGAAGTGCTACTCATACATGCGGAGGTTCTCAAAGTTTAAGCGTTGCTGCAGATGCTTCGGCAAGCATTTACATTTCAGGAACATTTGGAAATACGTCATGTTCTATGATGGTAGGTTCAGATACACTTGTCAGTTTAGGTTTATACAATATTTTCATTGCTAAATATGATTCTTCGGGAAATGCATTGTGGGCTAAAAGTGCAGGAGGAACTGGTTATGATAAAGCATTCTTTATTACTGCTGACACAATAGGAAATGTTTACGCAACAGGAACTTTCAGTTCGGCCTCCATTGCATTCGGTTCATCTACAATAACAAATACCTCAGGTAACAGCGATGGATTTTTAGCTAAGTATGATTCTTCTGGCAATGCTCTTTGGGCTAAAAGTATTGGTGGCTCTAATCTGATTAGTTACTGTGTTGCATCGGACAAGCAAAATAAAATCTATGTATGTGGTGGTTCTTTTCAACCAACGGACACAGTAGTAACTTTTGATACACTAACCGTTTATTATCCTGGTGGAACTATTGACCCTTTCTTTGTAGCAGGTTATGATTCATCAGGGCAGATATTATTTGCAAAAATTTTAGCGAGTGGTTCAGACGACCAAAACGCCATTACTGTTAGTGCATCGGGTTCAATTTATGTAACTAGTGACTATTATCAGGTAAATCCATTCATCATTGGAAACGATACTTTGATTCTCAATGGGGAGGAAAATGTTTTTGTCGCTAAGCTTAGTTATTCGATACACGAAGGTGTTTCTGAAATAAATTCAATGAATGGTTATGTTCTATATCCTAATCCATTTTCAAATTCCCTGTTTGTAAAAACAAATGACAACGTGCAGACAGAAGTAATTCTCTACGATATTCTCTCAAGAAAACTTTTGCAACAGACATTCATGGGTTCAACTACTTTAAATGTAGAACAGCTTGCAAGCGGACTTTACATTTATGAGGTGCGAAACAAAAAAGGAATACTTGCTAACGGGAAAGTCATCAAGCAATGAAGAGAAAAACTGCACATAACAAAAAGATTAAAAGAAATAAAAAAAAGAAGGGCTTTGAGAGGTAAAGAAAGAGTTGAGCTTCTAATAAACAGTGTAGGTAAACGAACAGTAGTGCTTCTAAACCCTTCTTTTTTTTACTTCTTTAATCCCTTCTTCGTTATGCGTCACCAATGGCGGCAGTGCTAACTTTCAACTTTCGGAATTCTAATGAGCTTTACTTTCGTGCGGACTCCAACTGACCAACAAGAAATAACCTTTGACAATGGATAACGAAAAGACATTCAAAACCAAGACGGGATTTTGCCATATTCTTCCAGACAAAATTATTTTGACGAGAGATGGAATAATTGGCAATGTTGCGAAAGTGACTGTTGGCAATAGCATCTCACGCATACTAATTATTTACGGAGCAATTTCTCTTTTCCTTTTTTATTCAGCTTACAATACTTATCAAGAAGGACAATCTGTGCAAGCAATTTTAGCTGTGCTTTTAGGACTTGCTTTAATTTATGGAATTATAATTAGCTTAAACAACTCTGCAACTCCTATCATTGAAAGAAGCAAAATCAAAAATGTGAAATTTAAAAAAGCAATTCAAGGAATAACTCGTTCACGATTTGAAGTTTTCTTTGAAGATGAAAGTGGCAAAGTAAAAAGACGAATGATAATGCTTCCTGGTTCAATGACAGGTGGACAAGAAGCAACAGAACAAGCAATAAAGATAATGACTGACGAAAAATTAATAACGAACAACTAACAGAACAAAGAATGGTAATTGCCTTGAATAAACTTTTGTGCGGACTTCAAACAGACGAGCTTCTAATCACGACTTGGCGAACGCATAACATAAAGATTCCCCTGTAAATTAAATACACATAAAATCACAGGGAAGGGCAAAAAAATCCTGTATCACTTTTTTGTGATAGCGCTGAACTTTGCGTTGCCGTTTTAGATTAGCGTTTTCCTTTTCTGCTGAGCTGCTGCCTGAGTTTATCCCGTTGGATAATTATCCTACGGGATGAATCAATTTAAAATTGAAGATTCCCCTGCACCCAAACCCCTAAAGAGTTTTCTAAGAGAGAGCGAAGGACAATATTATTTTCTTCTTGCTTAATTCAGAGAACCCTTTAGGGGTTATTTATCAGCAAAATGTTTCTTCTTTTACTACCTTTGACTGATGAAAAAAACCAACACGAAGAAATATAAAGATGACTTCAAACGAGAGCTAAAACAGTTTGCGGAGAAACTGAAAAAGCATGTTTCTACCGACACAGGCGATTGGACAATCAAGGGTTTCATTGACATTTACAAAAACATTTACACCATTTCTTCCGATACCAAAATCGTTTCCAAGATTTTGGAAATCCACTTGTTTCCACAAATACTTCAGTTCGCTGACAGCATCGGTTATCACATTGTTTTAGCGGAGAAGCAGAATTATTATCCCGACTTGAGTTTCGTTCACAAGGACAACGAGCAAATCAAATTTGCCGTTGACATCAAAACAACTTTTCGCAGAAACGACAGCAGTGTTGGTTTCACTTTAGGCAGTCACGGAGCATACTTCATTCATCGGGACAAATCCA
Source organism: Bacteroidia bacterium (assembly GCA_035293345.1). Lineage (GTDB taxonomy): Bacteria > Bacteroidota > Bacteroidia > AKYH767-A > 2013-40CM-41-45 > 2013-40CM-41-45. The sequence goes on along the minus strand of DATDOJ010000037.1, from coordinate 3,589 downwards.
AAAACATTCAGTTCCCTTACAATCAGTATTCGGGACATTTTGTTTTGGGAGTTATTTACACCAGAGTTGATTTCAATGATGAGAAGGACGGAAAAATCTATCGTGTTGACGAACTGAAAGAGAATAAGGAGAAAACGATAAGGAAAATTGGAGCAAGGCAAGTTACCGAAGTAAAAAATCTGAAATCAATTGCATCAGTAATTCGTGACTTTGATTTTTTCACAGCAGAGAAATGGAAAATTGCCAGTGACTTTCAGGGCTCACACAATACAGCAAACATTGGTTGTGTCATTGACCTTGAAGATTTGAAAAATGAAAATGGTGCATTCAGTAAATTAGGCGAAGATTGGTTTGACGAGTATTGGCAGAACTACGGAAATGTTAAACACAAGGGAAAACCCATTACCAATCTCAAAGATTATCTTGCTTTCAAAGGCAAGTCGGCTCTATGGAAGAAAATCACTACTAAAATTTTGCGTAACAAATGAGGTTAATTATTCCACCGATAAAAAGCCAGGGAATAAAAACCAAACTTGTTCCCTGGATAATGGATGTAGTGAAGATTGCAAACCAAAATGGCAGATGGATTGAACCATTTACTGGCACGGGAGTAGTTGCTTTCAATTCGGGTTTCAAACAGGCAATTCTCAACGACACAAATCCGCACATCATCAACTTTTACAAAGCCGTTCAAAACGGAACAATTACTCCTGCACTGGTAAAAAAATATTTGGAAGAAGCGAATGACAAACTTTCGTCAGCCGATGAAAACGGTTATGTTTATTTCAGAGAGGTTCGTGACAGATTTAACAAAGAGTTTGCACCGCTTGACTTACTTTTTCTTTCAAGAGCAGGTTTCAATGGTATGATGCGTTTCGGAGGAAAAGGAAATTGGAACATTCCGTTTTGTAAAAAGCCAAATCGCTTTGCTCAATCATACACAACAAAAATTGTAAATCAAGTTGCGAAAGCGCAAGCAGTAATCACGGACAAATGGAAACTCACAAACAAAAATTTTTCTGACATCATTCCACTTGCAACAAAGCACGACATCATTTATTGCGACCCACCATATTTTGGAAGATATGTTGACTACTACAACGGATGGACGGAACAAGACGAAGAACTTTTGTTTCACTTGCTTTCTGAAACGAAAGCAAAATTTATTCTTTCAACTTGGCATCATAACGATTGGAGGGCAAACGAAATGATTGAAAAGTTTTGGAACAAGTTTAACATCGTAACACAAGACCACTTCTATCATTCAGGAGGCAACATTGAAAACCGCAGGACAGTTGTTGAAGCGTTGGTTTGCAATTTTGATTTGGATAACATCAACGGACACAATCACGGACTGAGGGCTAAACCGAATGTGTTGCAGACGGAACTTCATCTGACTGACTGAATAAATTTGAACCCACGCACTTAATTTGTAAAACCAGTCAACCTTTTTCAGGACGACTCAGTTTTGCTTAATTCAGAGAATCCTTTAGGGGTTATTTTTCACAACACTCTTATTATTCGGGCAGGAAAAATATTTTAGACGATAGAATCTCTCCCGCTGCCCTCTTTATTTTTTCATATTACTGCACGCTCAACTGCCGCGCATGCGCTTTTTGTTTTTGAGATTGATTGCCAAACTCTGACAGGATTAATAAGTCGTCCGTGTCGGATGATTTTCCGTTAGTTCTGTTCGCAGCAAGCTGCAAAGTGGTTCTTTCCAAAATGCTGAGTTTTATATCACGCAGTTTTGTTTTCTCTCTCACATCAATATGTTCCTTCGGTCCGAATGCCTCGATGAAACGGCTCCCGGCAACCAGCCCTTTGAATTTCTCGACAAAGTCAGCGCCCTTCAGTGTTTCCAATTCTTTAAACAATGCGCACAGCACTCTGTCATTATTCAGCAACTCCTGAATTTGTTTTGCTGCAATATTTTTTGTGCTGCTCCATCCCAACATCAACCCGATGCGGAAAATTTCTTCAATTAATTTTCGCGGAGTGTTTCTTCCTCCCCGGCCATATTCCAGGTTCACTACCTCTCTCATAATAACGGATTTGATTTCTGTTGCCAGCGGAGTTAAATCAGTTCCCAGTGACCCCATTCTATCCATTACGATTATGGTCTTGACATTTTTCAATGCGCTTTTTATTGCCCCGGAAGGAAACGGGCGGAATGTTTTTATGGAGAGAACTCCCGCTTTTATTTTTCGCTCACGCAATGAGTCAACTGCATCCATTGCTGTGCCTTCTGTAGAACCCATACACACAATGGCTACATCGCAATCTTCCATTTCGTACTTCGTAATTTTCCGATACTCTCTTCCCGACAGTTTATAAAATTCCTGAAACACTTCGTCAATAATTTCCGGAACCTTCGTCTGTGCAGCGTGTGCATGTTTAACATGCTCTGAATAATAATCCTGCAATGAAATCGGATTCAAAGTCATGTCTTTGGTAAGCAAATTATCTTCCGGATTATATTCGCCAACAAAAGCATTCACCTCTTCATCGGAAATTGTGTCCAACATATCTTTTGTGTGCGTAACAATAAATCCGTCCTGATTTAAAAATACCGGGAGCCGTGCTTTCTCCGCAACCTTTTGTGCGATGAGGGCAAAGTCATACGCTTCCTGTGCACTTCTTGCAAACAACTGTATCCACCCATCATCTCTGAACTGATACACATCCGTATGCCCTGCGTGAATACTCAACGGTGCATTCGTTTCACGATTGCCAACATTTACAACAAGCGGAAGCCGCAGGGTGGCTGCGAGCAATCCGCCTTCTTTGCCTAACAACATTCCCTGTGAAGCAGTGGATGTTACAGCCCGCACACCGCAGGCGGCAGCGGCAATGATGGTCATGAAAGATGAGTGTTCGGATTCTGTATGAATGTATTCTGTATCTACTTTTCCATCCGCCCAGAATTTTGAAAACTCCTGCCCTACTTCCGTGCTTGGTGTTATCGGGAACATAGCAAATACTCCGGGGTTGATTTGCCGCCACGCCTCTGCAACCGCTTCCGAACCCGTCATCAGTTTTTCCGGTGGAGATTGTTCAAATCCTTTTGCTGTAATATTTTTTCTGTCAACAGCCAATCCGGTTTTATCGGTTTGACATTCGTGAAACGCAGACCAGAACGCTAATTTATTTTTCTCAACTATCTGCTCTCTGTTTGCCTTGTCTGCAAATTCTTTGTTCAGAATATATCCCCATCGTTCATCCAGATATTCCTGTGGGAAATCAATTCCTTTGTCTGCTAAAGATTTTAATGCCACTCCCATCAATGTAACTGTTTCCGGAACTCTGTGCTGCTTCCTGAAATTATCCGCATCAAAAGTATAGACCATTATTGTTGGGGGGACCTGATATTGCTTTCTGAATTTTTCCGGTGAGAGTGGTGTGTTCACAATCAGTGTTCCCTCTTCTTTCAAAGCATCTCTCCATTGTTTGGCTGACCAGCCGATATCCGCTGCGTCTTTGAGAATACTTATGTCTAACTCTTCATAACTTGCCTGTGTTCTCAATTCTTTTCCGCCCAGTTGAAAATTCGTTCCCACCGGTGCGCCTCTTCTCTCGGGACCATAAT
>DATDOJ010000036.1:0-2723 GCA_035293345.1 Bacteroidia bacterium | reverse complement strand
ATCCTGCCGGCTGAGAGTAATCCTGATCGTGCTGTTATCATCATTCATTCTGAATGTTTCATAAAGTGTCAACAATGCATCAGCCACCTTTTCATTAACTTTTAAACGCGCCAGCTTCAGGATTTTAATTTTCGCCCTGTGCAGTTCACCTTCATAATATTTCAGAAGTTCCATCGGAAGTTCCCCTTCTGATTTGATGGCGTTTCGGTAAACTTCGCTGTCAATGCAGCATGCGAAAGAATCGGCAACAGCCATGGCAGAAATATCATAGATGCTTTTGCTCATCAGCATCTCGCCACCGATTATATCACCTGCTGTTGCGAAACGGATTATGACTTCATTGCCATTACTGTCTGTCTTATATATTTTTATTTTGCCAGTGCTGATGCAATATATTTTCTGAGACGAATCATCCTCCTGAGCCAGCAGTTCTCCTTTTGCAAAAAACATTTTCTTCCTGGAAGAAGAAATAATATCAAGAATGCTTTCGGAGCTGTTTCTGAGAACAGAATTATCCCTTGCAGGGCATATACTGCATGCAGATATTATTTCATTCCTGCTTGCCTTTTCAACAACATTTAATGCTTTTTCAGTCATAATTCTTTTTCACAAAAAAAATATGAATTAATAGTTTTTACTATGACATTCGTCAGTTTATTTTTTTTATTCGTCATGTTTTTAAACGCTCAGGCGTTCTCCCTGAAGGGATTCAGAGGGCGGTAACATCAGAAAAAACATTTTCAGAGATGAATTTCAATATTTAATTCCGGGAGATTTATTCCTTTGCAGTAATTATATATTTCATGTGAATCAAAAAACAACATACACTTTTGTTTTTAGTTTAATAGATATTGCGAATCTTTTTTTTCTGGCTGCGCTTTTTGTTTTTTTGATTTTCACTGGCAGCCGCTCGCCCTATTTCACTTACATGCTGTTTCTTTATACTTTGGTTTTTTCAATAGTGCGGATAATAGCTCGATGGAGAAAAAAACTGCCAGGTACAAAATCCGTCAACAGAATTTTATTTTTATATCCCTTAACCCTTTTCATTATCATGTATGAGTCGCTTGCAGCGTTGCTTCCTTACTTTAATTCGATGCGGTATGATTCAACTATTGAAGCATGGGATAAGATGATTCTTGGTGTTTCGTCAACAATCTGGCTGCAGCAGTACACCACCCCCTGGCTTACTGAACTGATGTATATATTTTATTTTATTTATTTTCCGCTGCCATTGATTCTGGTTATTTTCCTGATGGCGAAACAAAAATATCGTGCTGCGGAAAAGGTACTCTTCACACTCCTTATTTGTTATTATGGCGCTTACATCTGTTATTTTTTTATTCCTGTTGTTGGTCCGAAATATTTTCTTGAATCACAATATTCCGTTCCACTTGACGGAATATTATTTTCCGAGCCCATTCATGCACTCATCAACTTTGGAGAGCCGAGCCGCCTCGACTGTTTTCCCAGTTTGCATGCGGCAATTCTGATTGTCACGCTTGCGCTTGCGTTCCGTTTTCATCGAGCAATGTTTTATTATTTCCTGCCAGCGGGAATCGGAATTATGTTCTCATTAATTTATTTGCGTTATCATTATTTTGTTGATGTTCTTGCCGGTGCTTTATGGGCAGTTATCAGCGTTGTGCTTGCGCATTGGTTATACAAGAAACTGCATCATCGTTTTTCATTTCACTTCAGGTAAATTATTTCCGTGAAAAAAATCAGACAAATAATAAATTATAATCCGGCTGACCGGCATATTTATTTTCTTCTCATCAGCGCTCCGGTCCTGCTGACGATTTACCGGTATTTCGGAGAAGCAAAAGATTTTAATCAATATTTTCCTTCACTGCTTCAATCCGCTTCAGGAGAAGTGTATGCAACCATTCTCCAGTTCTCCGGTTTCTTCCTGCTCATGTTTTTATTCCCGGTTTTTTATGCAAAATATATTTGGAAAAAGCCACTGAAAGATTTCGGGATGGAGGCAGGAGACTTTCGATGGGGTTTGCTCTTTGCGCTTATTTCCATTCCTGTAATTGTTCTTCCGTTTTCATATGCCGGCTCATTTCAACCAACGGTACAAGCTGAATATCCGCTTTCAAAAACCTTGCTTGCACACCACGAACTTCTTCCTATCTATGTAATCTCTTATTCACTATTTTATTACATCGCATGGGAATTTTTCTTCAGGGGATTCCTTCTTTTTGGTCTGGCGGAAAAATTCGGTGGAGTGAATGCCATTCTTATTCAAACCATTTCATCCTGCCTTGTTCACATTGATAAACCGGCAGTGGAAATTATCGGTTCCATTCCTGTCGGAATATTATTTGGCATTGTGGCACTGCGAACAAAATCGTTCTGGTATGTTTTTCTGGTTCATGCTGCCATCGGAATCAGCACCGACTTGTTCATCATTTTCAACCACCGCTGACCATGGCGAAAATTCTTGTTACGGGTGTAAACGGGTTTATCGGTTCTCATATTGCAGAGCGGCTGCTCAATGAAGGTCACGAAGTTCACGGGCTTGTGCGCAACACTTCCAATCTTGATTTCATCAAAGACATGGATGTCAGATTGCATTATGGCGACATCACGCAGCCGGAAACTTTGAAGGAAGCTGTTGCCGGAAGCGCTGTGTTAATTCACAATGCAGGACTTGCTTCCGACTGGGGTGCACCCGACTTATTCTTAAAAATAAATTTTGAAGGAACAAAAAATAT
>DATDOJ010000035.1:0-9964 GCA_035293345.1 Bacteroidia bacterium | reverse complement strand
GAAATTGGTGATTGTTCCGGGTTCTGTATGCAACCTTTCATGAGAGTATCTGCATCTTCTTAAATAACACCATGGGAATAAATAAAAACAAAGAAATTCGGTGACTTCATAATTTTATTTAACTTGCGTTGAAATTTTCACCTGATGATTCACTGATGTCTAATCCTCAAAGATGAAAACACGTTCATCGAAGTCAATGTTGCTTTCTGCGCTGCTTCTTTTCAGCGGAAGCAGTTTGTTGTTCGCACATGGCAATACGGGAGAAGCACAACAACTTTCGTTCACGGAGAACAAAGGGCAGTGGGAACAGAATATTTTATTCCAGTCGGACTTTCGCGGTGGCAGGTTGTTTCTTGAAAAGAAAAACCTGATGTATGTCTTCTACCATCCTGAAGACATGGCAAACCTGCATCCTCATGACGGAAAAGTGGCGGACAGAATCCGCCTTCATGCCGTGAAGGTGGAAATGACGCGAGGAAATGCTTCCGCTGTCGAAGGGCATGGAGAATTTTCGTACAGGAAAAATTACTTCCTCGGCAGCGATGCTTCGCGCTGGGCAACGGATGTGAAACATTTCACCGAAGTTTTCTACCGGAATATTTTTCCGAACATTGATTTGAAAATTTACAGCAAAGCAAGTGAACTGAAATATGATTACGTGCTTCAGCCGGGCGGAAACGTTTCAGACATCTCGCTGAAATATTCAGGCGCGGAAAAAATGTCTGTTAAGTACGGGATGCTCTACATGGAACTTTCTGTCGGAACTATTATCGAAGGTCGTCCTTACGCTTATCAGCAAATCAACGGAGAAGTAATTCCGGTTGAATGCCAATATATTTTGCGGGGAAGTGAAGTCGGATTCAAAGTAAAGAACTACAACAAAAAGTTTCCGCTTGTCATTGACCCCACGCTGGTGTTTTCCAGCTATTCCGGTTCGTTTGCTGACAACTGGGGAACCACAGCGACCTACGATGCCGCAGGCAATCTTCTGACAGGAGGATTAGTGAATGGTGCCGGTTATCCGGTTACCGTTGGTGCATACCAATCTTTTTTTGCGGGAGGCGGATTGGGAGGCAACGGTTTTACGTGTGACATCGGTATCATGAAATTTAACCCGACAGGAACAGCGCTGCTTTATTCCACTTATCTCGGAGGAAGCGATAACGAAATCGCACAAAGTATTTTTGTTGATGCTGCAGATAACATGGTTGTTTACGGGAGAACATATTCAGCCAACTTCCCGGTAACAGCCGGAGCGTATGATGTGACTTATAACGGCAATGGCGATATTGTAATTTTCAAACTGAATTCCTCAGGTACTGCATTGCTTGCATCTACATTTTTCGGTGGAACGGGAATAGACGGAGTGAATATGACTGCCGCTTTCGCCACAATGAATTCCATTAAGTTTAATTATGGCGATGATGCCAGAGGAGAAATCATAGCCGATGCTGGCAATAATTATTTTATTGGCGCAAATACACAGTCCTTTAATTTTCCAGTCACTGCCGGTGCTTATCAAACCGCTTTTGGCGGAGGAGTGCAGGATGGCTGCGTCTTTAAATTCAACACCACGCTGACCACATTGCTGTGGAGCACTTTTTTAGGAGGCAATAATAATGATGCATGCTATGGTCTGAAACTTGACGGAACCGGAGATATTTATGTTACTGGCGGAACTGCAAGCGCAAACTTTCCCACCACAGCGGGAACATTATACCCTGCATTCCAGGGCGGACTGGCAGACGGATTCATCACTCATCTTTCAGCAAACGGCAGCAGTATTCTCCAGTCAACATTTATCGGAACATCAAGTTATGACCAAACTTATTTTCTGGAAAGAGATACGGACGGTGACATTTATGTAACGGGACAAACAATGGGCAACTACCCGGTGAGTGCCGGTGTGTATTTCAATGTGGGCGGCAAGCAGTTTGTTCACAAGATGAATCCCTCTCTGTCATCCACTTATTTCTCCACGGTCTATGGAACCAATTCTTTCAGCCCGAATATTTCCCCTACCGCTTTTCTTGTTGACGTTTGCGAGAACATGTATATGTCCGGCTGGGGCAGATGCGCAGCTTTAAATAACCCGAACCCGAATACTGTAACCGGTATGCCGGTAACTCCCAATGCATTTCAGTCCGTGACCAATGGCTGTGATTTTTATTTCATCGTCATCGAACATGATGCTCTTTCGCTCATGTACGGAACCTATTTCGGAGGGACGCAAAGCAACGAGCACGTTGATGGCGGCACGAGCCGGTTCGACCCAAGTGGAACTATTTATCAGTCGGTGTGCGCTGGATGCTGGGGCTTTTCTGATTTTCCGACAACGCCAAGCGCATGGTCCAACACCAACAACAGTTCGCTGTGCAACAACGGGGTCATCAAACTTGATTTTGATATTCTGCTTTCTGTTTCATCCTTCACCGCTTCACCGCTGTCGGGCTGTGCTCCCTTCATTGCTAATTTCATAAACTTAAGCACCGGAGCAACTAATTATCTATGGGACTTCGGTGACGGCTCTCCGCAGGATACTGCTACTCAGCCGTCACATATTTATCCCAATCCCGGGGTGTATGTCGTCATGTTAATAGCCATCAATAATATATCCTGCAACATCAACGATACTTCGTATGCTACTGTTACCGTTACACCTCCTGCTCCCATCAATCCCGTCATCCAGTATAATTCTTCCGGAAGCTGCGATTCTCTCCTTGCAAATTTCACCGCCCAGTTTTCTGCCGGACAGGTTATCAATTGGGATTTCGGTGATGGCTCTCCGCAGGATACAGGCGTCAATGTTTCTCACATCTATGTCGGTGTGGGAAGTTATGTCGTGACATTAATCATCACCGATACCATTTGCCTGAACTCCGATACGGCAACGGTAACCATCACGGTTAATCCGTCTCTTCCGTTTTCCGTTTCCATTCAGCATACTGATAGCATAACCTGCAACACCCTGTTCGCGACTTTTACTGCAACCTCAGTGAACAACGCAACTTACGCCTGGGATTTCGGTGACCTGACGACAGACACAGTAAACCCTGCGCAGCATTCCTATACCACGCCCGGAAGTTATATTGTGATTGTGGTGGTAACCGATACCTTATGCAATGCCACCGGCTCCGATACCATCACCATTGTTGTTCCGCCTATGGGCAATATTAATGCTGCCATCTTCTACAACCCCTCGGTGAATTGCGATTCGCTCGTAGCAGCGCTCGGCATTATTACGAATTTCGGACATACATTCTCCTGGGACTTCGGTGATGCTTCCACAGGAAGCGGAACGAATGTTTCGCACACCTACACCATGCAGGGAACATACATTGTGACGCTTATCGTCACCGATACCATTTGCAATCGCACTGACACCGCATACCAGACCGTGAATTTCTATCCGCCTGTGATTGCCGGCTTGACCATTGACAGCATCTTCAACAGTTGTCTCCCGCTTACGGTTAATCTCAACGGCAGTTCCAATTCAGCCGGCAGTTCTTTTCAGTGGACAATAGACAGCATATTTGTTTCCGGTGACAGCTCTCTCTCCTACACTTTCGACACCGCAGGAACATTTAACATATCGCTCATCGTCAGCACCGCTTCTTCGTGCAACCTCGCTGACACCTTCAATTATACTTTCACTGCCTGGGATAACCCGGTGGCGGAGTTCACCTACGACAGCCACCCGGTTAATTTTGCCGATGAAATAATTCACTTCTACGACCAGAGCAGTGGCGCTGTGCAGTGGCGCTGGACTTTTGCTCCTGACACTTTCGTCTCCATAGTGCAGAATCCTGTGTACAGCTACGCCTTTGCGGGCATCTATCCCGTTTGCCTTTGGGTGACCAATGCTGTGGGCTGCCCCGATGAAATTTGCCACGATGTCCCCATCACCGAAACCATTTATGTGCCCAATGTTTTCACGCCCAACGAAGACAACCGCAACGAGGTCTTCCGCGTTTACTCCACCGGGCTTTTCGACATGAACGTGAAAATATTTAACCGCTGGGGCGAACTGCTCCACGAGTGGCAGGGGCTTGACGGCTTCTGGGACGGAACCTACCAAGGCAAAGTCGTGCAGCAGGATGTCTATGTCTATTACATCGTTGCCAAAGGGTTCTGGGAACGAAGCATCGTCAAAATCGGACGCGTCACGGTGATTAAGTGAGTTCTCTGCCTTCATGGCAATCCCATAATCCCCGAAATGGAATAGGTTAGAATATATTTAACGAAGTCAGGTTTAAGGAAAAGTTATCAGGTGATTGGGTTATTAGGTTATTGAGTTATTGGGTTATTCCCTTGATAACTTAATCTCTCATAACTTAATAACTTGTCTGCTCTTTTTCTTAAACCCTGTTTCTTTCAGAATAAAATAGAGAAATAGTTTTTTCATTTTCGCCTGAGTGCATACCTCAGCTTCGCACCACCGTGGTGAGCATGTCGCCAAACGGACCGCACTTCGATGCATGGATGTTGTTGCGCCAGCGCACAAAAGCAAAAATCTTTTGCCCTGCCTGTGACGGAGACAGTTCGATGACGAATTTTGAGCGCGTGGAAATTTCTTTCTGCACACAATCGTTCACCGTTGAGGGGGCAGTGTTGCCCACCATGCAGCGCACTTCAACAGCATCGGCATCGGGGTGAATGGACGGGCGCGAAGCATCGCTCTGCCTGCGGCAGGTGAACCCGATGCGCGAGCCGGGCTGTGCGTCCATAGTGGCGAAAGGAGTATCTTCAATCCTGGGGCGCTCATGCCGCTCGCCTGTGCGCGCATTGAAGCCCAGCACTTTTTTTTCCGAAAAGCTGATAGCCGAATTGCTGACGATGTATTCGTTGGCAATGCGCTGAATTAAATTCTCCGCCACCGTGCGCCCCTTCACATGGTCATCCACCTGCTGGCTGGTGCGTGTCTTTTTGTTTCTGATGGCAAGGTTGAGCGGCTTGTAGGTGTTGAAAGCAGCAGCCAAATCATTTGCCTCGCCCGGAGGAATCTTCCACGATGCCTGGTTTGCCGATACCTTGTTCTGAAGCGTTTCGAAGAAGTTGTAAAAGGCAGTGATGCCTAAGTCCTTGAAATATTTTGCCATAGCTTTTTTGCTGTAAGAATGGATAAATTGTAAATCGAGGTCAAAATTAATAATTTTATATCATTCATTAGCAAATGAACACTTAAGCTTACCTAAGGATAAGTTATTCTTAGTATAGGATAACTTGTCCTTATTTCAGGAATAGTATTTATTACTTAAGCAAAAGTTATGCTTAATATAGGAAAGCTTATGCTTATCTTAGGAATTCTTCTCCTTATATTAGTAAAAGTTATGCTTACTATAGGAATATTTCTCCTTACCTTAGGAGAACTTCAACTTTTGAAAGCATAACCGGAGCTTTACAAAATCCGGTTCGTCATATATTAATTCCGAATCATCCTCAGCAAATTCCAATTCAAGAGGTGGAAATATAGTGCCGGAATATTTTCCTTCCCGCCTCATCGGGCGAATGGATGCGCTGTAATTCTTAAGGGCAGTTCTAAAAATTCAGAAAAAGAAATTTCACCGCAAAGTCGCGAAGACGCAAAGTATTTATTAACTCAAGTTGCTGGTTAATTAAGTGTATTAAGGTAATTAAGTTGTTTGTATTGCAGTAGATTTTGTTTTTTCTTAATTTTCTTAATTGACTTATTTAACTTAATTACCTTTTGTACTTAAATATCAGAAGTGAACTAGCAACTTGAGTTATTTATTATTACTTGCTTATATTTTTTTTCTTAGCGGCTTTGCGTCTTTGCGGTGAAAAAAACTTATTTTTTGGAACCTCCCTAATAAGACAAAACAAAAAAACCCTCAGTTGTTCCGAGGGTTTCTGTTTTCATGTAAGCCAAATAATTATTTCACAAGCGTGATGGTGCCTTTCTGCGTGCTCTCATTCCCGTTGGTGTTTTTGGTGGTGAGCAGGTAGCCGTAGATTCCCTGCTGGGCGGGGCTGCCGTTGTAGGTTCCGTCCCATTTAAAGTTTTTGTCTTCCGAAGTATAGATGATTTCACCCCAGCGGTTGAAGATTTTTATTTTGAGCGAGAGAAGATTTTCTTCCGGGATGGAGAAGTAATCATTCACATCGTTGCCGTTGGGAGTGAAAGCATTGGGCACGAAGAAACTTTCGCGGACGCGCACATCGAGCGGATATTGAGCCGCGTCAGTGCAGCCGGTGCTGTTGAATGCGATGAGCCGGATGACGTAGTTGCCGGGAGTGTGATACGTGTATGGCGGTTCAAATGCGTTTGCCGTGTCGCCCGTGCCGAAGGTCCAGAGGTAGCTGCTGCCGCCTGTGGTGGTGTTGTTGAGGTTGAGCGTGCTTTCATCAACGAAATACGTTTGCCCCAGGAAGTTGTGCGTGAAGGATGCATCGGGGCTTTCATAAACATTGATGACAGCCGTTGCCGTGTCGGCACAGCCGGTGCTGTTATGTGTGATGACGGTGACGGTGAGCGTTCCGGGTGTGTTGTAAACGTGTGTGGGATTTGAAGAAGATGAATACAACGCATCACCGAAAGTCCACGCATAAGTTTGTCCGGCAGCGGGCGTGTTGCCGCTGAAGAAAACGGTGAGCGGTTGACATCCGCTTGCTGTTGATGGCTGGATGACGGGAGCGGTTAATCCTTCCACGTTCACAGGTAAGGTTACTGTGCTGTCGCATCCCGTGACTGTATTAATTACCTGCAGCATGACAGAATTTATTCCCGTGCTGTTCCACTGAACGCTGATGACGTTAGCGCCATTGACGGCTACAACGGTTCCTCCGTTTACACCCCAGGAGTAAGTGGTATTTGCCAGGAGCGGTGAGGAATAATTGTATGTTGAACTGCTGATGCAGCCGGTTCCGCTTCCCGTGATTGCGGGAACAGGACGAATCATGACCATGACATCGAATGTGTCGGTTTGCACACAGCCGGAGGGGTTGGTTTCTGTAATGTACACTTTGTATTGACCCACGGTGTTCCAGGTGACATCGAGGGTATAGGAATTTGCGCTGCCGTTAATGATGCCTCCGGTTACGCTCCACTGATAGGTGTTCGATGTGCCCGCGTTCACCACATAAGTTTCGTGGTTGAACTGGCACGTGGCATTGTTTCCGGTGATGACAGGATTAGGAAGCGTGATGAAAGAAACCGTAACAGAAGCAGAACCTGTGCAGCCGTAGCTGTTCGTTTCGGTGAGTGTGATAGTGCCGGTGCCGCTCCCGTTCCATGTAACATTCACCGAAGCGGAAGTTGTCGAGCCGTTGATGGTTCCACCGGTTATCGTCCAGTCATAAGTGCTTCCGGGAGTGAGCGGAGGAAGAATGGAATAGTTGGTGGTGGCACCCGAGCAAACAACCACGCTGCCGGAAACAGCGGGAACAGGAACAGGACCGATGGTGATGCGCACTGTGTCATAATCCGGAGGGCAGCCCTGCGTTCCTGTGGTTTGAAGAACAAGATTCACAAAGCCGTTACTGATTTCGGAAGATGATGGAGTGTATGTTGCGTTAAGTGTTAAGTTGTTCGGGTTGAAAGTTCCTGTGCCGCCAAGCCATTGTCCGCCTGTGGCTGTCTGAATATTTCCGTTAAGCGTTACCACCGGATTGTTTGCGCAAACCGTTACATCATTTCCCGCATTGGCTACGATAGGACCAAGTGCAGTTACAGTAACTGTAGCGGTGGCAGTTGAACAACCGATGGAATCGGTGAGAGAAACAGAGTATGTTCCTGCACCAACGGTAACGCCTTGTGTTGTCTGCCCGTTACTCCATACATAATTATAGGGCTGAATCCCGCCCGAAGGATTTGCTGTGACCGTGGCAGTGTTCGCTCCGCCAAAGCAGAGAATGATATTCTGAGGAGTTATGTTTACGGCAACGTCATTCATAAAATATATGCGCACCGTGTCGCAGAGTGTAGCAACGATGCAGTCAGGATAAGGATTACCGCAAATGAGATAATCCACATAAGCAGGAAGAGTTCCCCATGGGGTAACGGTTACTGTATCGCATCCGGTCGTGCAATTGAGAAAGCTGTTGTATTGTCCGTTGGGTGGAATAGAAGTCCACGTAATGGATGTCTCAATCAAGCCCTCGGTGGCAATGGTTGCAGGACACAGTGCAGAAGCAATACCGCTTACGATGATGTTAAGATGGGGTTCGGGGATTGATGTGATGGTAAATTCGTTAGAATTATTTCCCGGCTTGCAGAACGTGAGCAAATGCGGACCCGGACCATATAAACAAATCGGCTGCCCCACAGGAATCATAGGACCGCAATTGACCTGGTAGTATAACGAACCGGGAGGAATCGCACCGCTGGTTATTTCAAAGTTGATTCCGGTTGACATAGAATCAAGCGTAAGGATAAATTCAATGCACACATCAGAGCCGGACGCGGAGCAGCAATAGCCGTCTCTGACAACAGATGGACTTGTCCATGTTCCGGCAGGATTTCCTGTGAGGTTCACCGTGAAGACAGGAGTCAACGGGTCGCAGATTTGCGCATTAGAAATTCCCGCAAGCATTATCAGGGAAAATGCTGCGGGAATAAGTTTCTTTTTCATGGTATCAGGATTTACAATCACGTTCAGAAATAAGTTGAATTACTTGACCACCGTCAGCGTTCCTTTGTAAGTGTTCTCATCACCGGTGTATCCTTTTGCGGTGATGATGTATCCGTAGATTCCCTGCTGAACACGGTCACCGTTATAGGTTCCGTCCCACTTAAAATATTTATCGTTGGAAGTGTAAATGATTTCGCCCCAGCGGTCGAAGATGATGATGTTGAGTGTCTTGATGTTCTCGGCAACGATGGAGAAGTAATCGTTCAGGTCATTGTTGTTCGGAGAGAAAGCATTCGGGATATAAAGATTTTCATGCAGGCGCACATGGATGGAACCTATCGTGCTGTCAGTGCAGCCGTAAGCGCTCGTCACATAGAGAATGATTGGATAATTACCCGCATTCTGATAGGTGTAAAGCGGTTCGAAAACATTCGAAGTATCGCCTGTGCCGAACGTCCACATGTAAGTGCTGCCGCCTGTTGAAGTGTTGTCAAGGTCGAGCAATCCTTCACCGACATAATAATCAATGCCTACATAATTGTGGGTGAACGAAGCGCTCGGAGGAGGATAAGCGTTCACAGTGGCATAAGCCGTGTCGCTGCATCCTCCGGGGTTTTGCGTAATCAGCATGACCGTGTAAGTACCGGGTGTGTAGTAAATATGTGTCGGGTTTGAACCGCTCGAAGTCAGCGCATCGCCAAAGCTCCACTGGTATGTTTGTCCTGCTGAAGGAATGTTACCCGTGAACTGAACTGCAAAAGGAACACAGCCGCTGAAATCCGATGCCTGTATAACCGGTGTTGTTATTGCCAGAACATCAACATTAAGTGTAACTGTGCTGTCGCATCCGGTAGATGTATTGACAACGGTAAGTGTGATGACTGCGCTTCCGGTGGTGAACCAGTTCACGCTGATGACGTTTGTTCCGTTACCCGAAACAATCGCTCCACCGCTCACTGTCCAGATGAAATTGGAACTCGGAGTCCAGATGGTTGTATAAATTCCGTTCAGTCCGAGACAGCCGCTGTTGTTGCCTGTAATATCTGGAGCAGGACGCGACATGATATTGACGGGCAATGTTGATGTAACTGAACATCCGGTGCTGTTGGTTTCGGTGACATTCACACTGCCGCTTCCGCTGGTATCCCAATGAACACTGATGACAGGAGAGTTGCTGCTTCCGGTTATCGTTCCGCCTGATGCACTCCAGGAATAACTGCTTCCGGGATTGGTTGTAACTGTGTAGTTAATATCGCTGCCTTCACAAACATTAATAGTTCCGTTGATTGCAGGAGCCGGCTTCTGGTTAATAATCAGTTGAAGTTTCATGGTCGAGTCACATCCTGAAGGAGCAATCTGGCGGCAGGAAACTT
>DATDOJ010000034.1:0-10327 GCA_035293345.1 Bacteroidia bacterium | reverse complement strand
ATGGAGGCCTGCAATATTTCTTTTTCATGCTCTGCGTTCACATACGCCAATTGCTTTTGAAAACTTAATTGCTCAACATTTCTTTTTTCAATCTCAGAAATGGTTACGGCACTTAATGAATCATTCAATTCCCAATATAATTTATAAAATTTTAATTCCTTTTTTGTTTGCTTTGTTCTCTCATATAATAGCGCAAATCCCTCGTAGCTATTTTTTAAATCTTCGAAATTACCCAACTGATTAGAAATTGCAGACGCTTCAATATAGAATTTTTCCGCTTCAGAAAATTTTTGAAGTGAAAAATATACAGAAGCAATGTTATTTAATACAGAAGGAATATTACTTAGGTATTTATTTTCCCTATAAATGTTTACCGCTTTAAAATAATTTTTCAATGCCTCTTCGTATTTACCTTCAGCATCATAGACCCGACCAATGCTATTGTAGGAACCGGCTATTTCATTATTATCATTTGTCTTGATAAATACTTCCAATGCAGCGATATGATTATGTAACGCTTCTGCGTATTTACATTGCTTACGATTAATGATTCCTATATTGGTTAATGTTGTCGCCATTCCGACAGAATCATACCTCTGTCTTTTTATTTCCAGCGCTTCATGATAGAACTTCAATGCTCTTGAATAATTTTTCGTATTATCATAAAGAATTCCGATATTGTTTAATGAACCGGCAATTCCTTTTTTATCTTCAATTGCACGCCTGATAGATAATGCTTTCTCATGATAATTCAGGGCTTCACCATAAATACCTTGCTTATCGTAAATAATTGCAAACTCATTGTACGCAAATGCTTTGCCTTTTTCATAATTTAATTTTTCTGAAATCTCTAATAATGACATAGCTGCCTGATAAGCTTTCAGATACTCTCCACGATTTGTTATTTTTCTTACCAGGTTTCTCAATGGAATAACTTTATTGGTATCGTCATTCATGAGATATACTGCACTCTGAAGAGAATCAACTTCATCCCTTTGCTGACTGAAAGAAAAATCAGCTTGATAAATAAAAAATGATAAAAATATTATTGAGCAAATACTTCTCATGAGTTATCCTGTCAGATTGATAATTGCAAGATTAAGAATTTAATTGAAAGTGCAAAGAACTTTTCCTATACATTCACTTAATAATGATGCCCTTAGTGTCGGATTATTCAAAATTTTAAAAAGAAACACATAGATTGTTCCTGTATATTTATTATCCTTCGTAACCCCACCCCCTTCCCCGCCAAAAATTGTCTGAACTCCTGCAATAAGCGGGAAAGGTGTGATTGAACTGATTAGAATGATTGGAGAGATTGCAAGATTTGCAGCGGGGAAAGAGAAATTGCAGAAGAAATAAATTCTTTTTGCATTGGGAAAAACATTTTCCTGCGCAGAAATTGTCTGAACTCTGATTAAACTGATTAGAGCGAATAATGTGATTGCATGATATTTTTCATTTCTCTGTGCAACTCTTAACACTCTGTGCTCTCGGTGTTAAAATTTTCAACACAGAGTTCACGGAGAAATACTGAGATTAACAGAGGGTGTAAGTCCCGGACATGCTAATCTGAGAAATCAGATGAATCTTAAAAATCACGGTTGTCCCGTTTACAGCGGGAATTCAGAAAAAAACCCTTCAGCAAAAAGTAAAATTCTTTTTGTTTCACCCGCATCTTTTCTCCTTTCGGATTAAGCAATAATAAAAAACACAAATGATACGTTTATCTTTGCGTAATTATTTACTGATTATTGTTTTATTAAAATCATTTCAAGTCATCCGTTTTCAAACATGAGAGCCATCGTTTTTAATTCTTCCGATTCAAGAATAGATTTAAAAGTAGAGTCCATCGCACTCCGGGCAGCGCTTCTTTTGGCTGATGATGCCGTTACTGCGGGCATGAGTGTCAGCATCATTGATTTTAACAACTTCTATACTCCAAAAAAAATTTACCAGAAGGCAACGATGCTTGAAATATATTATGACAAGAAAGAAGATGCCATGGCGGAAGAAATACGGCAAATCATTGCAGGATATAAGGCGATGCAAAAGATAAAACACAAGCCCGGTCAATTGATAGCACGATTAAAGAAACTTGAAAATTCAATTGATGCTCTCTTTAATGACGTAAAGAAGGAGTATTATGAAGTACATGAGAAGAACGGATTGCCGCAGCTTAACCCGTTGATGGATGAAGATTATTTTAATGCCTACTGGATTGATTCGCACAACCCCGAAAAAGAAAAAGAGAACCAGATTGCAGCCAGCACCCTTTTACTAAACAGGATGAAGGATGCGGAAAAGGGTCCTGTCATTTTTCTTCTGACTCCTGAATTCTTTTTCAATGAATTTTATACAGAGGAAATAATCAAATCGTCAAAAGATAAAAGATGGTATCAGCCGGAAAAAATTTATTTCGAACGCTGTCTTGTACTGCCGAATATCAATTTGCTTTCCGCACCGGAAATAAAAAAAATCCGCGCGGAACTTCAACCGTCTGCGCAACCGTTTTGCCGCTTAATGGATGAGTGGATTAGGATGCCGCGTAACGATGAGGACACATTTAAAACAAAACCATTTTTAAGAAAGAAAATTTTGTCTGCCGCTGCCGCGCTTCAAAAAAATATTGACAGTAATGAACTTCTCAATCATTATAAAGGTCTTCAGGACAACCAAGTGGTTATTGAACTGATTGCAGGCGAAATTCCCGTCTCCATGCTTTGGGAATTCTTTAAACACTATTCTGTAATCAAGGAAGAAACAAATGCTGTGCTGTTGAAAGAAAAAGAAAAAGTTTCTTCTTTTCCAAAACGATTACCTGTGTTGCTTGTCCGGATTCCGGGAAATTCTGAAGCTCCTGCAACTCAAAAGAAGGAAATGAAAGACGTGGCTCCAGTTAAAAAATCAATATCCATTGATTAATAAAACCAAAACATGAAAGCACCAACGTATCATTATTTCAGGGCAGGTTAATTTGCCGGATTTCTTATGAGATAATTTTATTTAAAAGATGGAAACCATAGTATTGAATCATTTTGAATCGAAGCTGAACAAGCGCTTTGAAGCACTTGCTTTGAAAGTCGGTTTCCTGCTTTCGGATTGTGTGAACTCCGTGGGAACAGCATATTGTGATATATATTTTGAGCACTACAGCGAAAAAAAAAACACAATGGAGAAAGTGGAATTCATTGAAATGTTTATTACTAAACATCCTGAGTTGGAAAAAGATTTTTCCGCGGCAGATTATAAATATGCTATCAAGGGACTGAAGCAAAGAGGACACATGAGCCAGCAGGATATAGTGATGAAGAAGCGATTGGATAGTGCAGTAAACGGAATGTATGAAACAGTTAAGGAAATATTCAGCAAGCAATTGCTTTCCGATGGATTGATACAGTTAAAACCTATTAGCGAAAAGAAGGAAATGGGAATCTTCGCTGTAAGTTTGAGTGAGGAGGAGAAAGACACGGAAGAATATGTACCTATGAGCCGGGTGCTGATGCAGAAACTTCCCGGAGCAGAATCACCCGAATTGTTTATACTGCCTTTTGAATTTTTTATTCCGTCCTTTTTCAGACCGGATGATATAGTCAGCGGAGCAGAGCATTCGGATGCATTATCAAAATCCGGTTACCTGCAAAAATGTTTTGAATTTCCTAATATTAATATGCTTTCGGCAACTGAGTTGGAAGCAATCAGAGCACAGCTTAAGCCGCCCGGTGAGGCGTTCCGCAAACAAATGGATGAATGGAACCTGCTTTCGCAAAAAACAAGTGATGCGGCAGAAACAAACCGGTATTTTATTGAATATATTTTGCCAGCCGCTCACGCATTGTTTGAAGCCATTGAACGAAATGAATTACTCCGGCATTTATCACGTTTGCAAAACGATGAAGTTAAAACAAGTGTCATGGTGGGCGAACTTTCGCTGCCGCTGATATGGGATTTTTTTAAATTCGCTGAAGTGCCCCGCGAAAAATCGTGGAACAAACTGATGGAAGAAAAGGAAAAAGATATTTCGCTGAACAGGCGCGTACCGGTAATTGTGCTCTACAATGATTCCTATTCCATAACTTCCCCAGCAGAACATGAAACCGGAAGCGATATGAAGCCTGTCAAGAAATCAATCTCCATTAATTAGCCGGAAAGAAATTGTAAATTAAAATAAGAAAAAATATTAACTCAACAAATAACATGGGCACACCGGAAAAAAACACAGAATCAAAAATCACAAATATGAAGCCACTCCGCTATCATTACTTCCGGGGAAAGCTCCTGAGCAATTCCTTCCGTTTCGAATTCGAAAGCATGAAAGATTTTCATCGCTTCATCGAATATCATCATCATAAAACATTGTTCGTGATTGACGATGAAAAAAATTCTGTTTCATTTTTTGCTGTGACTCATCAGGGCGGGTTGCTTCAGCAGCCAACACTCGGATATCATGCAATGGAGGACTTCATTGCAGCAGAAGAGCGAAAGTTTCCTGATGCCGCCTCCTGGTATGAAGCACAGTCCATGGGATATTCTTCTTATGATGAATATAAACTGGTGAAAGATGCCGGCATCAGCGACAAATCTGCTTTCGAAAAAATGAAAGCGGAAGGATATATTGAAGGACTCCGGGAATTTCAAGCAAAGAAAGATGCTGTTCCTGTTTTTTCTTCGGCAGGTAATTTCAAAAATCCTTTCGAGCTTTACACATTCTGCACAGGAAAAGGATTTTCCTCGTATGCACAGTTTAAAGATGCCTCAGAGAAAGGATTCATGGATGCGGCAACCTACATCATTGCCACTGAACATCAATACAAATCGGCAGCCGACTATGAAGCGGGAACAAAAGCTGGATACCAGACGGGAGGAGAACTTGCCAGAGCGCGCGAACTTAAAATACGCGACAAAAATGATTTTCAAAAATATGTGGATTTGGAATATTTACACAGCACAGGATGCACACATGACCAGCGGGTGATGCTTGTGCTTCTGTCGAAGCTTCCGCAGGGGAAAAAAGTTTCTGTAAACAAGCTCACGGAGCTTCACCGCCAGGCAGTGGATGACTATCGTTATGCAGACACAAAAGAAATTCCACCATGGTTTACGTTTTCATTTGACGGAGCAAAATCAATCACTGAATTTCTTACACAGAATGATAACGTAAAGAAGTACGGATTGTTTTTTAGTGACGGAGAATATTTTGAAACCAATCTTTTGCAGGAAAGAAAAGTGGTTATTGACGGAAGTAATGTAGCCCACAGCTCAAGCGGAGATGAGAAGGCAAAGCCGTATGTAGAAAATATTATAAAGGTTGTTCATGAGCTGAAGAAAAAAGGGTTTGTTGAAATAACAGTTATTGTTGATGCTTCACTTAAACACCGTTTGGTTGACAAAGACAAACTACCTGATTTAAAAAAGATTGCCGAATACATGGAAGCACCTGCCGAAAACCCCGCAGACATTTTTATTATTCAATATGTTAAACGCGCTCATTGTCTTTTAGTAAGCAACGACACATTCCGTGACTGGAAACACATGGATTCATGGGTTGCTGACAATATTGATTACTACCGCCTGTCATTTATGATAAAAGGTGAAACCGTTTTGCTGCCCGACCTGGAGATGGCAGAAAAACATTAGCGTAAGAAAATACTTTCAGGAGAGAATAACAAACTTTTCGTGCAGGGAAAAAGGAAATTTCAGAAGAAAATAATTCTTTTTGTTTCGTGAAACCTTGTTCCACCCTCCAATAATGTGTGAGGTGTAAGCGGGAAAATAATTTTGTGAAACTGAAAAGAGAAATCCAGGACGAAAATGTTTTCTGCATTCTGCGCAATAACTAAGATGCGTTGAGAAAATAATGCGTATCTTACACAAAAACATATCGTGAGAAATGATTTCGATTACGAAGGAAGAAGAGACCGTCTTACCGGGAAAATAGTGGCGGTTTTCATAGCAATAATTTTAATGTTATCATTCGTGTATTACTTATCCGGACAATAAAATTAATTTTATTCTGCGCCCTGCTGAAAGTCGGGGAAGATTAAATTTCTTTTTGCCTTGAGAAAAACATTTTTTCGCCCATAAAATGTCTGTTGTGTTATTGAATTTACATTTGCATACCAAAAATTAAAGTAAAGCATAATTTATTCCGCTTTTTCAAAATCAGGTTTATAAGAACTAAGTTTCGATTTCAGGTAGTCCTCCATTTTCAGTTGTTGTCCCTTGAGCATTTCATGAGTAATGTAGGTGCTGAGTAACAGAATTTTCAGGTTGCTGTTTCTGTGCCCGAGCACAATGCCCGTTGTAATCACTCCGAAAATCGTTTGTATTCCGGTGGCAATTTTTTCCAGCGGCTGATATGATATCTGCGTGTTGTCTTTAATGTAAACCCGGATAATATCTTCCGGTTTCACCAGCCCTAAATTTCTTCGCTCGTTATATCGTTTAAAAAAATGCCCTGTATGATAGTGCAGCACTTCTTCTTTCATATCAATGGTCAGCGCAGCAAGCCCATTCACTCCATAATAATAAACGATTAAGCCGATGTACACTTCTTTGTGTTCATATTTAAAATGAAATATCCAGGTATTTTTCTGCGTGGAGAGATAATCCATAAAGCGTTCATCCGATTTCAGATGGTGCTTGCGTGCTTCTTTAATAATTCTCTGCGACACATAAACTATTTTACGCTTCACTATAACAAGGTCTTTCAGAACCTCATTTCTGATTTCCGGTAATGTCATTGCAGGAACCAACATGTGATTTAGCAGATGATGTGATGAAGTAAAATTAAATTATTTTTATTTCAACGAACAGGAGGACTGATTATTCTCGATACATAGCCATTCATCCGCCAGTAAAAAACATTTCCGGTGTGTCGATATTATTTTAAAAGAGCAAGAATATGTTTACCTCGCCATTTTCACAATCTTTTCCGTCACCAGGTTATTTTTCTCATCTCTCAGCGAAACAAAATAAATTCCTGCAGGATGATTGCTTAGATTAATTTCAGTGTTTTCCGAAATAACTTTTTGCTTCCATAGCATTTCTCCGAGAGCATTTGTTGCGGTGAGATAAGAATTGTTGGAAAATGACCTGACATAGATGGTGAAAAATCCCTCACCGGGATTAGAAATAGTTAATGAAGAGCCGGGAATTTTTTCTTCCACATCGGTGCATACTTGCACCAAAACATTCACTGTATTAGACGTAGCTTGACCAGGATTAGCGCATACGTCAGAAGAAGTCAGAGTAAAATAAACTGAATATGTTCCGGGTCCCCATGTGCATTGTGTCCATGTTATTGCAGTAGCGCCCGGAACGGGACCAGTTGAAAACTCATACCACTGAAAAAGCGGTGAGCTTCCTCCATTTACAGGAGTGGCTATAAACGTTATACATCCAGGGTAACAAATAGTGTCAGGAATAGCAATGATGGTGACAGAAGGAGTTACAGTTTGAGTAACGGTCATCACAATGGCATTGGAATAACAAATATCAAACGGGTTGCAGGCGACCTGGCAGGAAACGGAGTCGCCATTCTGTGGATTATTTAATGTGAATGGTACCGGGGTTGACGATGATGCGCTCATAACAAGAATACCGTTCACGAACCAATCAATATAATGCGTGGTGCATGTTACAAGCACAGCAGGAGTAAACGTAACGGAAGTGCCTGTGCAAACCGTATCGTTGGGAGAAACAGAAATACTCACAGAACAGCCGGCTGCATTTTTTCCGGAGAAAAAAACAAGTGCAGCGGAGAGAAGTAGAATTTTCTTTATCATCATTTATTTTTTTAAGAGAATTACATTTTCAGCGAGGGATTTAACAGGTGAAGATAGAAATAAAATAAAATAGCTCCTCTCTTACATTAAATTTTTCACTTAAAGAAATGTTTTTCATGGCAGATAAAATTAAATCCGGGAAAAAATAATTTAAGATACCGCCTCTTTCTGTATTATCAATAATTATTATCCTTACTTTTGAAATGAAAATAAATCCTCACCCGTCATGAAAAACATTTTACTCATTGCAGGAGTATCATTTCTCTTAACAGAAAATATTTTTTCCCAATCCCAAGGACCGAACAGCCCGGCAACAGCAAGCTATTCTGCCCTCGGATGCCTCGCATGTCCCGGAAGCGAATGGAATAATTACAACAATATTCAAATTGCCGATGGGCAGAATGCCGAAGTCGAACTACGTGATTTTCCTTTCTGCTTTCAGACGGCTTGTTTTTATTCGCGTTATCTCATTGCCAAGAATTTCGGCTTTGCCATTCCTGCCGGTGCTTCGGTTGACGGTGTTCTTGCTGCTGTTTCTTGCCGCAATGCTTTTGGCGGAATTAATGACACCATTGTTCAACTTCTTTCTGCCAATCAGCCCGCAGGAAATAATAATTCTCCCGGCAATCTTCCATGGTCACCATTAACATCTGTAATTTTTTATGGCGACACCAATGATTTGTGGGGATTGCCACTAACCCCTGACTCGGTGAATGACACTGATTTCGGAATTGCAGTTATGGTGAGGAACTCTTCTGCATCTCCCGACACCGCCTTTGTTGACCATGTGCAAATGACTGTTTACTATTCGCTGCCAACGGGAACCTTCTCCCAAACGAGAATCATTGGTATCTCCACTGTTCATTATTCACAAGACGAAAATGCTTTGCTGCTGAGTAAAGATGCTTTGCACGATATAAATCTTGTTTCCGTCACCGACATTACAGGGAAAGAAATCTGTTTTTTCGTTCCTGCTGCCGGGCAACAAAAATTATTTCTTCCTGTTTTGACTAATGGTGTTTACTTTGCAATCGTGAAGACGTACGAAAAAACCATCGTTCAGAAATTCGCTGTAACTAATTAAGAGGGGAATACAAAGTATTTATCATCTAACTTTTTTCAGCAGGAGAAATTTTTGTGGCGGAAAAGAAAAAACGCAAGCCCTTAATACTTGTAACCAACGATGACGGCATTACAGCGCCCGGTCTCCGCGCGCTTGCCGAAACCATGAGTTTGCTTGGCGATGTTGTTGTCGTGGCGCCTGATAGTCCGCAGTCGGGAATGGGACATGCTATCACACTTAATCATCCGCTCCGGCTCGAACACATTGAGATCGCTGACGGGCTTCACGGGCATCAATGCTCAGGCACACCCGTTGACTGCGTAAAGATTGCCATTGACAAAATAATCCGCGGCAAGCCGGACTTATGTGTTTCGGGAATCAATCACGGTTCAAATTCTTCCGTCAATGTAATTTATTCGGGCACTATGTCAGCGGCTGTTGAAGGCGCCATAGAAGGAATTGCCTCCATCGGTTTTTCTTATCTCAACTATTCCTATGATGCCGACCTTTCTGCAGCAAAACATTTTGCAAAAATCATCGCGCGTAATGTGTTGAAGAACGGACTTCCGCAGGGGACATTGCTCAACGTGAATATTCCCGCTCTTCCTCTCGGAAACAATTCATCTAAAAAAGATTTTATCCGCGGAGTGAAAATCTGCCGACAGGCAAACGCAAAATGGGAAGAAGAATTTGACGAGCGAACCGACCCGAACAAAAGAAAGTATTACTGGCTCACCGGGAAATTTAAAAACTACGACAAAGGCGAAGACACCGATGTGTGGGCGCTCAATCACGGTTTTGTTTCCATCGTTCCCGTCCAGTTCGATTTAACTGCCCATCATGCCATTCCCTTCCTCAACAAATTCCGTTTCGATGAGTGAAGGGAAGAATCGGTTCAGTAATTTTTTTTCAGGTGTTGTCATCGGACTGCTGATTTGCGCTGTTATGTTTTTTTTGTTGGAGTGGATGAATAAAATATTTTCATCGGCAGGAAATTCGAATCCGCTCCTGCTCCCGAAAATGCACCTTGCTGCATTGGTCGTCAATATAATTTTATTCCGGATTCTCATCGGGAAAGAAGGAAAAGAAAATACTGCGAAAGGAATTTTATTCGTTTCATTCCTGTACATGCTCACCTATTTCATTTTCATTAACAGATAATTTACCACTCATGTTTCACAAGGACTCAAAGCTTACGGGTTTCATCTCGGGGTTGGTCGCACCGTTTATCGGACTGTACGTTTATTACCTCCTCAGCTTTCGCTACATGAGTTTGCGTTCGTTCATCATGCGCATCACTGAACTCGGACTGCTTTCAGGAGTTATCAGTTTATCGCTCATTGCAAATCTCGTTTTGTTTTTCTGGTTCATAAGAATCAAAGCGGACAATTCTTCGTATGGTGTCATCGGTGCAACATTTATTTACGGGTTGATTATTGTTTACTTGAAATTCCTGAGATGAAATATTATATCATAG
>DATDOJ010000033.1:0-2553 GCA_035293345.1 Bacteroidia bacterium | reverse complement strand
CCGCCACAGCAGTTTGGTCAAAGAGCAAATGAGAAAAGTGTACTTTGGTTCAATCGCTCATAACGTTCTTGCTTCGTTAGAAAGCATTGATGACCTCGACCCGGAATTAAATAAAATATTTTATGCTGGATGGATTGATGAAGAATCAAAATTGAATTTGAAGAATCAGATTGAAAAGATTTTTAAGAATGAAAGTATTAAAGGATTTTTCTCTTCGCAGTGGACGGCAATGACGGAGCGTGAAATACTTTTGCCTGATGGAAAAATCCTCCGCCCTGACAGAGTGCTTCTGAAAGATGACCACGCAATCGTGATTGATTTTAAAACCGGAAAGGTAAAACCTGAACATGCTTTACAGGTTCAGACCTATGCTGAGCAACTGGCGAAAATGAATTACACAAAGATTGAAAAATATCTTGTCTATCTTGAAAATGCCTGCGTAGTTGCTGTTTAATATTTATTGAAGCACAATTTTCCTGATTACTGTTTCATTGCCATCGGAATATTTCAGCAGATAAATTCCTTTCGGCACCGAAGTCAAATTTATTTCTGTTTTACCGGAGTCGGAGAGGAGTTGACGGAAAACAACGCTACCATGTATATCTACTATTTCAATTTCAGTTTTAGTTAGAGGTGATTTTCTTTTGTCAGTGATGATAAATTTTCCGCCCGAAGGGTTGGGAAATAATGAAATAATTTCATCCGAAATATTTTCACTGATGTTTGTACTCAGAGGAACTGCGCAGCAGTTTCCGCCATCGCTCAAATTATATGTTCCGTTCCAGCAGCCGTACTGGGTATAATGAAACATCAGATTAGAGCTTCCGAACATACTGAAGAAAAACGAGGCAATCTGATCAGCAGTGTTGCATCCTCCCTGACTGGAATTGACATCACACGAATAGTTGCAAACAATTGTAGCATTGCCATTCGGGTTGGAATATATTGCGGGTGGAAGAAAAACAATCTGTGCAATGGCAGAAGAAACTCCGTTAATGGATTTCACCGAGGGCCATGGCGAGCAGTGAACATTGGCGGAATTGTAGTAGCCCGCAAAAATAACCTCTGTTACATTTCCGAGATTTGTTCCGCTGAGAATAATGGAATCGTTCTCGTAACCGTTAATTCCGATTTTAAGATTCGGGATGTTCAGGTCAACATTAATGCGAAGCGTGCCCCCATCGTAGTTGGAAAAAATCACCACGTTGCCGGTGGAGTCGCAGAAGGTGCCCTGAGCAAAACTTTTCAGTGACAAAAAAATCAGAAGTGAGAAAATTAGTAAGTAATTTTTTTTCATGTGCGTTAATTTTAGAGGAGTAAAAGTAAAATAAAATAAAGTAAGAAGTAATTTAATATTCTGAAAGCAATTTACCTGCAATAAAACCTGTAATCCATGCTGACTGAAAATTAAACCTTCCTGTTATTCCGTCTATATCCAATACTTCACCCGTGAAATATATTCCGCGGCAAACATTACTTTCCATGCTATTGAAATTTACCTCCTCCAAACGCACTCCTCCACAGGTAACAAACTCTTCTCTGAAAGTTGTTTTTCCCATTACATGATACTCGTCATTGCAGATTGCGTTAATCAACCGGTTCAGTTTTTCTTTGCTCAGGTCAGTCCAATTCATTTCGGAATTTATCCCGAACTTATTTACCAGGTATAGCCAAAGCCGCGCGGGAAGTGCAAAGAGTTTACATTAGAAATCTTCTTTCGTTTTATGTCGTCATATTCTTTTGCAATTAATTCTCTCAATTCCTGATCGTGCATTGTTCCGTTCCAGCAAATATTTATTTTTGAAATCATAATTTATCTCATTCAATACCCTTGCGCCCCATGACGAAAGTTTGAGCACTGCCGGACCGCTCATTCCCCAATACGTACTCAATATAGGTCCGGCTTGTTTTAGTTTTGTTCCTTGAATTTTTATCAACGCATTTTCCACTGCCACGCCCATAAGGTCTGTGATACTGTTGTCAAGAATATTAAATGTAAACAAGGAAGGAACAGGTAATTCAATGGAATGACCAAGTTGAACAAGCCAATTGAGCCCTTCCGGTTTTGGTGAGCCGCCTGTGGCAACAATTATTTTATCAATAACGATTTCTTTTCATCATCAGTGTTTAAAATAAATCCGCTTTCCGTTTTCCGGATTGATTGTATGAAACAGTTGGTCTTAATTTTTATCCCCAACTTTTCAACTTCACACATCAGGCAATCAACAATGGTTTGCGAATCATCTGTAACAGGAAACATCCGGTTGTACGATTCTGCTTTTAGTTTAACTCCTCTTGATTCAAACCACTTCACCGTATCAGCGGTACTGAAAACTGAGAACGCTTTCTTAAGCTGCTTTTCTCCTCTTGGATAAATTTTGGCTAATTGTGAAATGCCAAAGCATGCGTTGGTGACATTGCATCTGCCGCCACCCGAAACTTTTACCTTCGAAAGCAGTTTGCCGGATTTCTCATAGATGGTACATCGCTTTCTGTATGATGTTGCTTGCAGGATATGGCAGAAAAAAATCCTGCTGCACCGCCACCTAATAC
>DATDOJ010000032.1:0-4397 GCA_035293345.1 Bacteroidia bacterium | reverse complement strand
AACGCAATTTTCTCCATTTGTTGCCTGAGATGTACGGGTGAATCAAATCATCGCGCTTGACGAATAGCTTTACTTTATGCTCTCTCAGTAAACCACTCCTCACTTCAGTAACTGGAATATTTTCAGTAGATAAATAAAGTTCGTTCATCTGAATATAAAATCAATCAACTGTTACATTTAGTGCCTCTATGTTTCGCGTCAAAATTCTGAAAGGCATTCCGGGCTGGGTTATCTGGCTTGCAAAAATTTTCATTGCTGCTGTTGCAATACGATTTATCCTGCTGAAAGTTTTCAGGCACGAAAGTATTAACGAACTCACCGAATCGCTGAAAGCACTTGGCGGAGAATCGAGCAGGATTCTGCTGTCTATTGTTTGTCTTTTGCTGATTCTGAATCTGCTTATCGAATCGTTTAAGTGGATAGTCATTATGAAGCCGCTTGAAAAGATTTCCCTCATCAAATCTGTGTCGGCAGTTCTCACGGGAATCTCGGTCAGCTTTTTTATTCCCAATCGTGCCGGAGAATTTGTAGGCAGGGTTTTATACGTGGAGCAAGCAGACAAAATCAAAACTTCGTTGGTGACTATTCTGGCAAGCATCGGACAATTGGTGATTACACTTTCGGTCGGTTGCCTGTTTATGATTGTGTATCTGCGCAATGAACTTTCTTCTTCATGGATTTATTTTCCGCTTGCTGCTATCATACTGCTGCTTTCTGCCGGACTTGTTTTTATTTTCATTTTCTTTCCCTATTTCGCTGAGCGGTTTTCTTCTCTTCCATTTCTCAGGAAATTTTCAGAGTATCTATCTGTACTGAAATTATACAAGCCGAAAATATTTTTAACGGCTCTTGCATTGTCGCTGCTGCGCTACAGTGTTTTCATTCACCAGTATTACCTGCTTCAGAAAATCTTTTTTCCTGAAGCACCCTACCTGCTCACTATCGGGTTGATTTCAATAATTTATCTCGCACTTGCCGTTATCCCGACTTTTGCGCTCAGTGAAATCGGGGTGAGAAGTTCGGTGGCTGTGTTTTATCTGGGCTCCATCATCAGCAGTCCTGTAGCCATTACGCTTGCCACACTTGCCATCTGGATTATCAACATAGTATTTCCTGCGCTTATCGGTTCCGTTCTTTTTTTGTTTATCAGATTTCCGAATGGAAAAAATAATTTTGCAACATGATTTCCGTTGTGCTAATTCTTTCTGGAATTTTTTATGCGTTAATTATTCTGCTCAGCTACTACGGCTGGAAAAGGACTAAAACATTTTTTGTTGATGGAATTGACTTGAAAACTAAAGTCAGTGTGATTATTCCTGCGCGAAACGAGGAGATGAATATTCTGCAATGTCTTAAGTCACTCGCTCAACAATCCTTTCCCAAAAACCTTTTTGAAATAATTGTGGTTGATGATAAATCAGAAGACGGCACTTCGGATGTTGTAAAAAACTGGATTGACAATCATCCGGTCAATACAAAAATTATTTTTCCTGAGAACGGAACAGGAAAAAAGAATGCGCTGAACGAAGGAATTAAAATTGCAACGGGTGAATTAATTGTTACCACCGATGCTGATTGCACAATGGGAAAAGATTGGCTCTCGACAATTGTGAGTTATTACGAAAAATCTTCTCCTGACCTGCTTGCCGGAATGGTTGCTTTGAAAGAGGAAAATAATTTTCTGACTTCATTTCAATCTCTTGAACTGACCGGGCTGACTGCAATCGGAGCAGCGGGAATTTATTTCCGCCAACCGTTACTTTGCAACGGGGCAAATCTTGCATACAGGAAAAATATTTTTGAAAGTGTTGGCGGTTACAATCTTTCCAAAGAATCAGCATCGGGAGATGATACAATGCTGATGTTCCGAATTGCAAAGCAAAAACCCGGGTCTGTCCATTTCCTTAAATCAGATGAGGCAACAGTTTATACTAACACTGCTTCCTCTCTGCAGGATTTGTTCAGACAAAGAAGAAGATGGGGTTCTAAAGTTTTAGGACAGAAAAATTATTTAAGCATTCTTATAGCGCTGGCTGCTTTTCTATTTCATGTATCACTTGTTGGAGCTTTAATTTTATCAGCCGCGCACATTGTTTCCTGGGAAATATTTCTTGCCCTTATCGTGATTAAAATAATCCCGGAAATTATTTTATTGTCTGATGCACTTTCATTTTCGGGTTGGACGAAATCTTTACCCACGATTTTTCTCTCGCAAATTATTTATCCTTTCTATCTCGTTGCGGCAGTCCTGCTTTCGCAGACAGGCAGCTACAATTGGAAAGGAAGAATCGTGAAGTGAGTTAAACCACTTCTTCTTTTCGCTGTGTCATTTGTTCGAGAATATTCACACCGCCTTTCACGTCAAAGATATTTTTAACAGTTAGTGTTAATTTCTGTTTAACTTTTTCTGCAAGTGCAACTCGCGCAGGATTATTTTTTACAAACTCCAGCATGGCAGTAAATTGTTTTGATTTATAATACGCTGAATCCGGATTGCTGACGAAATAACAAATCATCCTTCCGTTTTTGAGAATCAGTTTTTCCATACCAATTTTTTCTGCAATCCAGCGGAGGCGGATTACGTTGATTAATTCTTTTGCCTGCGAAGGCAGTTCTCCGAAACGGTCAATGAGGGACGCTTCAAATTTTCGTAACCCGTCTTCGGTTTCAATTTCATCAAGCTCTTTGTAAAGCGCTAACCGCTCAGTGATGCTGTTTACGTAATCACTCGGCAGCATGATTTCCAAATCGGTGTCCACCTGACAATCGCTGACAAATGGTTTTTGTTTCAGTTCCTCGGCAAATAAATTTTTGAAATCGGTTTCTTTCAGTTCAAGCACGGCCTCATCCAGAATCTTGTGAAACATTTCGTAACCGATTTCAGCAATGAAGCCGCTCTGCTCTGCACCTAAAAGATTTCCAGCCCCGCGGATATCCAAATCGCGCATAGCGATATTAAAGCCGCTGCCGAGGTCAGAGAATTCTTCGATGGCGCGAAGCCGCTGCCGCGCTTCCGATGTTAAAACAGAATGCGGTGGAGTGAGCAAATAACAAAATGCTTTTTTGTTCGAGCGCCCCACGCGCCCGCGCAACTGGTGCAAATCACTCAGTCCGAAATTCTGCGCCTGATTAATGATGATGGTGTTCGCGTTGGGAATGTCAAGGCCGGATTCAATAATGGTTGTGGAAAGTAAAACATCAAACTCACCTTCAATAAATCCGAGCATTGTCTTTTCGAGTTCTTCGTTGTCCAACTGACCATGCCCGACTGCGACACGAACACCGGGGCAGAGTTTGCCAAGCAAATCTTCCATATCGCTGATATCCTTCACGCGGTTGTGAACGAAAAATATTTGTCCACCACGCGACACTTCATTCAAAATTGCCTCGCGAATCACATCTTCTCCAAACACGTGGAGTTCTGTGGTAACGGGATAACGATTGGGCGGTGGCGTGTTGATGATGGAAAGGTCGCGCGCACCCATGAGAGAGAATTGCAGTGTGCGTGGAATGGGAGTAGCAGTAAGGGTAAGCGTATCTACATTAATACGCAGCGTTTTTATTTTTTCTTTTGCAGTTACTCCAAACTTTTGTTCTTCGTCAACAACGAGCAAGCCGAGGTCTTTGAATTTTAAATCCTTGCTGAGTAAACGATGTGTGCCGATGATGATGTCAATTTTTCCTTCCGATAATTTCTGAAGCGTTTCTTTTTGCTGCGCAGCGTTTTTAAATCGGCTGATATAATCAATCGTGCA
Organism: Bacteroidia bacterium; assembly: GCA_035293345.1. Classification (GTDB taxonomy): domain Bacteria; phylum Bacteroidota; class Bacteroidia; order AKYH767-A; family 2013-40CM-41-45; genus 2013-40CM-41-45. Next base: position 642 of record DATDOJ010000032.1, on the reverse strand, counting down.
TGGGAAATCTTTGAGGCGCTCGCGGAATGTCTTGTAATGCTGAAGCGCAAGGATAGTTGTCGGCACAAGAACAGCAACCTGTTTTCCGTCAGTCACCGCTTTGAATGCTGCGCGGATGGCAACTTCAGTTTTCCCGAATCCCACGTCACCGCAAATCAATCTGTCCATCGGAATTTCCTTTTCCATATCTATTTTGAAATCACGCGTAGCTTTCTCCTGGTCGGGTGTGTCTTCGTAGATGAACGATGCTTCCAGTTCACTTTGCAAGTAAGTGTCAGGTTGAAACGAAAATCCTTTTTGTGATTTTCGTTTCGCATACAGCGCAATCAAATCACGGGCGATGTCTTTAACTTTCTTTTTTGTCTTCTGCTTCAGATTGCTCCATGCATTTGAACCAAGTTTATGCAGCGAAGGAACAGTTCCTTCCTTTCCCGTGTATCGCGCAATACGGTGCAGCGAGTGAATGCTCACGTAAAGAATATCATTGTCCTGGTAATAGAGCCGCACGGCTTCCTGCGGTTTTCCGTTCACGTCAATCATCTCGAGCCCTGCAAACTTTCCGATGCCGTGGTCAATGTGCGTGACAAAGTCACCGGGTTTCAGGGCATAAAGTTCTTTGAGCGTGATGGCTTCATTGCGGTT
>DATDOJ010000031.1:0-5229 GCA_035293345.1 Bacteroidia bacterium | reverse complement strand
GTTGACCGCCTCGCCATTGTTTGCGAAGACGGAAAAATGTTCGGAGAAGAATATACACTCGTAGCCGTTGCCGATTATGTTCTGCAAACTGAAAAAGGTTCAGCCGTTTCCAATCTTTCTTCCACACGTGCGCTGCGCGATGTTACCGAAAAACACGGACAAAAATATTTTGCATCGGCTGTCGGTGAAGTGAACGTGGTGAAGATGATGAAAGAAAAAAATGCAGTCATCGGTGGCGAGGGAAATGGCGGAATCATTTATCCCAAGCTGCATTACGGTCGCGATGCACTTGTCGGAATCGCATTGTTCCTGTCGCATCTTGCACGCTCCGGAAATTCGTGTTCTGCACTTCGAAAATCGTATCCGGATTATTTCATGGCGAAAAAGAAAATCGAACTCTCTCCGAAAATAAATGTGGACAAAATTCTTGATGCCGTGAAAACAAAATACAACAGCAATGAAATCAATACGGCTGATGGAGTTAAGATAGATTTCCCGGAAAAGCCGGAATGGATACACCTTCGTAAATCCAACACCGAACCCATCATCCGCATTTACACAGAAAGCACCTCGCAAATCAATGCTGATTCGCTGGCTGAAAAAATTATTGGCGAAATCAAAGAGATAAGCAGCTGATTCAGCACCACTCTCATTCTCAAATTCTCTACCTTTACACACTCATTTTTATATTTTATGTCTATCACCAAAGAACAAGTCATTGACGCCTTGCGCAACGTTGAAGAACCGGATCTGAAAAAGGATTTGGTCACGCTCAACATGATTCGCGAGGTGGAAGTGAACGATAAAAATGTTTCGTTCACCGTTGTACTCACCACCCCTGCCTGCCCGCTGAAGGGTTTGATTGAACGCGCATGCATCAACGCCATTATTCACTATGTGGATAAAGATGCAAAGGTCACTGTTAACATGATTTCTGACGTTACAAGCAAACGAAGCGATAACAAAGAATTACTTCCCGGAGTGAAAAATATTATTGCCATTGCTTCGGGCAAAGGCGGTGTGGGCAAATCAACCGTTGCAGCGAATCTTGCCTGCGCGCTTGCCATGACAGGCGCGCGTGTCGGTTTGGTGGATGCGGATATTTACGGTCCGTCCATCCCGATTATGTTCGGGCTGGAGAATGAAAAACTTTATGCCGAAGAGAAAAACGGAATGACATACATGCTGCCTCCGGAAAAATTCGGAGTGAAACTCATGTCCATCGGTTTTTTGACCGATGCATCGCGCCCCATTCCCTGGCGCGGGCCGATGGCTTCCAAGGCGTTGACACAAATGTTTTCTGATGCAAGCTGGGGCGAACTCGATTACATGCTTATTGATTTGCCTCCCGGCACGGGCGACATTCACCTCACGCTCGTTTCCGCTGTTCCGGTCACGGGAGCAATCATTGTCACCACCCCGCAGAATGTTGCGCTCTCCGATGCGCGAAAAGGAATCAACATGTTCCGCCTGCCGCAAATCAATGTTCCCGTTCTTGGTTTGGTGGAGAACATGGCATGGTTCACTCCTAAAGAATTACCATCCAACAATTATTTTATTTTCGGGAAAGACGGAGGGAAAAATCTTTCTGCCGAAATGAACATTCCGCTGCTCGGACAAATTCCTTTAGTACAAAGCATCTGCGATTCGGGCGATGCAGGAATACCGGCTGTGACGGAAGAAAATTCTTCTGTTGCAAAAGCGTTTCTCATGCTGGCTGGAAGTGTGGCACAACAGATTGCGATGCGCAACGCGAATATGGCTCCCACCGAACGCGTTCAGGTTGGCGGTTAATGAACGCCTCACCCCAACCCTCTCTCCCGATAAAAATCGGGACAGGCACGGAGAGGGAGCGGTAGCGATAAATGTTTGATAGAAAAAAATGACTACTCTCGATAATGGAAAATTAAATGAGCGGATTGAAACCGCTCTTGACACTTTGCGTCCATATCTGCAATCGGACAACGGAGATGTAATGTTAATCGAGGTAACTGAAGACATGACGGTGAAGCTGAAGTTTACAGGCGCCTGCTGCTCCTGTTCCATGAGCGCTATGACGCTGCGCGCGGGAATTGAAGAAACCCTCCTCCGCACCATTCCTGAATTGAAAAAAGTGGAGGCAGTAAACCCGAACTCTGATTAGTAATGAGTAAATAGTTGTAGGGACACAAAATTTTGTGTCCCTACAATTACATCTTCACCACTTTCCTAACCACCCTGTTCCCCGCTTCATCCGTTACCGCAACAAAATAAATTCCCGGTATCAGCTCCGAAACATCAATCGAAGCGCTCCCCTCTCCTGAAGGAGAGGGGTTGGAGGTGAGGTAAATTTCTTTCACCCGCTCCCCCACCACATTATACATTTCTATTCTTTCAACATTGAACTTCCCGCTTTCAACTATTATCTCACTTGAGGCGGGGTTGGGGAAAAGATTTATTGCTGAAAGTGAATTGTTATTCTCAACTATACGTGTAGTATAATCTAATTTTGCCACAAAAATATCAGATGAACCATTGGTCGCGGCATTAACCAAAGTATTGCTTCCAATAGTTAGAGAAGGACTGCTGAATTCTCCGCTTATTATCGTATTTCCACCTACATCAACGGCAATACCCCATCCCTCATCATACCCTATTCCTGATGCATTTGTAGCCCATAAAACATTTCCGGCAGTGTCATATTTTACAACAAAAACATTTTGACCTCCTGCATTTATTAAGCTAATGTTTCCAAAAGTAATTGTAGGCGTGGAAAAAGATCCTGTTACTACAACATTTCCGCTTGCATCCGTGGCTATACCATTGCCATCGTTTATGCCGCTTTCATTTGCACAACGTCCCCAAATAGCGTTACCAGAAGAGTCGTATTTTGCTAAATAATAACCATTAGTTGTTAATGTTGAAGGCCCAAAGGTAATGGATGAACTGCCAAATCTACCTGTCAAATAAGTGTTCCCGTTCACATCTGTCGAAACGGCAATTCCAAAATCATTCGCTGTTCCGCCTGCACCTCTTGCCCAAAGCAAATTGCCAGAGGCATTATACTTTGCAATAAAAATCCCGTTATTCGTTAAAGTGGTGCTCCCAAAATTCATGGAAGGGCTAACAAAATATCCTGTGATAAAAACATTACCGCTTATATCCGTTGAAATACCCATCGAGCGGTCTTCATTTGTTCCACCTGCACTTCTTGCCCAAAGTTCATTTCCTGATGAATCATATTTTGCTACGAATGCATCCCAGGCACCTGCATTTGTAATGGTATCAATGCCGAAGATTATCGAATTGCTATAAAAATATCCTGTCACAAAAACATTTCCATTTGCATCAACAGAAATATTTTGCCCATAATCGTGGTCTGGTGCACCTGCTTTTCTTGCCCAAAGAACATTTCCCGTTGAATCATACTTCACTACAAAAATATCAGCGCAACCATTAGGACAAGCTCCTATTGAATTATTTAATATAAAGCTACCAAAAGTAATCGAAGAGCCCCTGAAATATCCACCAACATATATATTCCCGTTTACATCCGTAGATATTCCTCTTCCTGCTTGAGCTCCTATTCCGCCTGCTCTTCTTGCCCATAATGCATTTCCTGATGCATCATACTTAGCAATAAAAAAGCCACCGGGAGCAAATAATGTATCACTACCAAAAATAAGAGTGTCGCTACCGAAATCTCCGGTAATATATATATTACCATTCGCATCTGTAGTCAGACGGTTAGCATACTCACTCCATGTCCCTCCTGCTCTTTCTGACCACTGCCAAACTGCAGATTGAGCGTAACCAAAACTGGAAACAAAAAGACAAACAACAATCAGAGTAATTTTTTTCATCCCATTAAGTTTTAAAATTAGTGATACAATAGTAAGCCAAATATTTTAAATCAAAACATTCACTTCACCCTCCTCACCACCCAGCCCGAACCGTCAACGGCTCTGAGGCAGGAGAACTGAAGTGCGGTGTCCTGTTCCACCCTCCGGCACATGGTGGTGGGCGTTTTCTTTTTCCACTTCCAGTCCTTGGGCTCGATGAGGAGAATTTCTCCGGGTTTCATGTTGAGCAGCAGGATGCGGAGCAGGGAACCGCGCCCTGCCGGCTTCAGCATTATTTTTCCTGCTTCTTCTTCGGTTAGTTTTTTCATGGTTATCGGGTTTTAAGGTTGAGTTTATGCTTTGCACCATTCCGCTGAGGTTCCCCACAGCTCCGAAGACCTGTTCCGGCACGGGGGCGACACTTCATACGTATGGAATGGCGCTTCAAAGGTATGAAAAATCTCTTCGAAAGTGTTGGCAGGAGCTTCGATGGTATTAGTGAGAGCTTCCATAGTATTAGTAAGCTCTTCCATGGTATTGGTGTGGTCTTCGAAGGTATAGCTGATATTAACGATACTACGGCAAAGCATTTCCATGCTATGGTAGGGAACTTATATGGAATGGTGTGGAACTTACGACTGGTAGAACAGTCAAAACAGGGAAATCCAGAGGTCTGCGCCAGATATTTTTCGCATAAAGCATCAAACAAAAAAAGCATCCGAAAATGCCGGGATGATTTTGAAAAGATAAATCCAAAAAGAAATTTAATCAATAACTGATGTTACGCAAAAGTAAAAATGTCACGCAAAGACGCGAGGTTCGCAAAGTGATAAGCCCGCAAGGTTTTAATAAAATCATTAATGATTTTTTTAACTCTGCGAACTTGCTCCTTTGCGTTCATTGCGTCTTTGTGTGACACAAAATTGCGTAACTTGAGTCAATAATTGAATCGCAGCGCGGCAAAAACATTTCTCCCCGGGGCGTTGATGCCGCTGGCGAAGGCGCGGTACTGGATGTCGAACATATTATCCATGCCTGCCTGCAGCGTGAGGTGCTTGTTCAGTTTGTATGATGCGTGAAGGTTGAGGGTGAACCATGCGGGCATTCCGTCAGGCGGGGCGTATTGCTCGTTGTCTTCTCCGTTCAGGTTGTAGTCCTTCCATCGTTTCCACCCGTTATAATTAATGCTCAAGTCGGAAGTGAATTTTTTCTGCGTATAGTTCATGCCAAGCCGGAGCATGAACGGGGGAATGTGGTCGAGCGGCTCATCGCTGCTGTCGGTTTTAATTCTGCCGTAGGTGTAGTTCAGGGAAAATGACAAAAGAAATTCTTCACTGCTTTGCGATTTTATGTTGGATGAAAATCCATAGATGTATGCCTTGTCTTTATTTTGGTTGGCGAAAACCTT
>DATDOJ010000030.1:0-6876 GCA_035293345.1 Bacteroidia bacterium | reverse complement strand
CCGGTGACTTTCCTTTTTTCTTTTCCGTAATGATAACATACAACCCGCTCGTTGTCGGTTGCTCGGTAATTTTATTTTCAGCGATGTATTTGTCGAGTGAATTTTTTTCCACGATAAACCGGTCTTCCAATGCTTTGCGGATTTCCGCCTCGGCTACGTTGGCATTCTGGAATTTCAGCAGGTGGATTTCAAAAATCAGTTTACTCCCTTTCTCAATTTCTGCAGGCATGGGTTTGTGAAAAACATTTTCGAACATCGAATCAGCCGAGACAAAAAATATTGCGCTGTCACCCGTGCTCATGAGCAGGATTCCTTCTTCAATCGCTCCGCGAAAAGGCGGCTTGCGCAGTTGGTAGCGCATGGGCATACGCGCTTCACGCGAATCAAAAAGCACGGAATCATTTTCAAGTTTGTAAATCATGTTCAGCGTAATGTAGTCACCCGGGCGCGGCTTTTGACCACCGTGTTTAGATGTGAAAAAATATTTCAATCCGTTATCAGTGACTTTGTACTTAACTTCATTGATGCAGGAGGATATTAATAGAACAACTAAAAATAAAGATGGGAGATGTCTGGACAAGTTGAAGTTGGGAGTCATTATTTTTCAAAGGTGGAATTAACATTTAGCAATTCAAGTTCAGCATAGAGAGCCGTGCTTCCGGGAATTTTATCGCTGTCTTCAAGCAAGCCGTAAGCAAGATGAGCAGGAATTACAAACCGGCCTTTATCTCCTTCCTTCATCAGTAAAGCAGCTTCTTCCAACCCGCGGGCGACATCTTTATGTCCGATATAAAATTTCAGCGGGCTTTCTTTTTTGTATTCCATGCATAGTGTTGCATCAAGGAGAAATATTTTTCCGGACAGTGCCACAGAATCATTCATTAAAATTTTGTTTCCGGTTCCATTTTCGTAAATCATATATCGTAATCCCGTTCCTGTTGAATCCATGTTCCAGTTGTGGTGCGTCAGGAATTCTTCAATCTCTTGTCGTTCATCTTTCACCATGATGCGGTTTGCATTTATCAGGTGCTCTTTCAGTTTTTGCTCATCAAGTTTTTCATCCCGAGGATTGCATTTCAGGGATGAAAACAAAAAAAGGAAGAGTAAAGAAAAGAGGAAAATGTTTTTCATGTCAACCCGCATGCGTTCAATTCTTTCGAATAATGCTTCAGCGTGGTGATAAACTTTTCGACTGTAGCTTCCATCAGGAGTTCTGATTGTCCGCCCGCTGCATTTTTATGCCCGCCACCTTCAAAATATTTTTCAGCCATTTCCTTAACGGAAAAATTTCCTTTCGAACGAAGAGAAATTTTTATGATGCCATCGAGCTCCATGAAAAATCCTGCCAGCCGGATTCCGTCAATCGCAAGCGCGTAGTTGACAAACCCTTCGCTGTCTCCGGAAGCAAAATGAAAACGGTCGAGCTCTTCTTTAGAGAGTGTGATGAAAGCGGTTTTATATTCCTTAAGCACTTTAAGTTTGTTGTTGATGCAATAGCCAAGAAGGCGTAGGCGGTGTTCAGAATAACTGTCATAAACATTTTCATGGATGACATGATTTTCAACTCTCGCTTCGATGAGATTTGCAATGACGCGATGCGTGTCAGCCGTCATGTTGGAAAAGCGGAATGATTGCGTGTCGGTCATAATGCCGGTGTAGATACACGCTGCAACGGATTTGCTTATGACTTTCGCGTTGTCGAGAGCGGTTATGAAATAATAAATCAGTTCACAGGTCGCGCACGATTCAGGATGGGAAAAAATAAAATCGAAAGATGTTTCAGGGTCAAGGTGATGATCAATCAGAATCTTTTTTGCTTTTGACTTTGAAACAGCATCACTCAGTTTATCAAGGCGGTCGAGGCGGTTGAAGTCGAGACAAAAAATTATTTCCGCCTCCTTCACTTTGGTTTCTGACGGCTGAACATTTTTATCATGGCAGATGACCTGCCTGCTTCCCGGAAGCCACTTCAAAAAATCGGGAGCTTCATCGGGGGTAATGACTGATAATTCGTGCCCGTCAGAAACCAGGAAATGATAGAGCGCAAGACAAGAGCCAATGGCATCTCCGTCAGGGCGGTGATGAGTGGTGATTACAATTTTCTTCGGCTGCGACAGAAGCGAACGTATGGCACTGATTTTATCTGCGGGAAATTCAAACTTCATTCAGCAATAATTTTGTGTGCTAAGGTAGAAAATGAAACCTGTTTAGAGTTTGGGGTGTAGTGTAAAGTGTTTAAAGTTGCCAAAATCAGAATCAACCATAAACTCTGAACTCTAAACTCTAAACTTTGTTTTACTTTCGTCATTTATTCACTCATGGGAAACAATTTCTGGCAGCAGGTTCCTTTTTTAAGATTGCTTCCGGCAGTGCTGTGCGGAATACTAACCGCAATTTACGCTCACTTTATTCCTGTTCCTGTTGCGTGGTTTGTGTCGCTGTCATTAGTACTTTCACTGAGCACATTCATTGTTTTCAGAAAATATTTTTCAAATCATCGGCTGAGGTGGGTTTCGGGAATTCATTTTTACTTTCTTCTTTTTTTCTTCTACTACGTCCTGACACTTGAAAATACAGCATCACTTGACCCGCTGCATTTTCAGGATTCTGTCAAAGAAGCTAAAGCATTCATAGGGTATCTGAATGAAGAGCCGATTGAAAAATATAAAAGCCGGAAAGCAGAAATAATAATTACTGAAGTTAAGACCAAAGTCGGCTGGAAAAAATGCAGAGGAAAAATTCTTGCATACATCAACCGCGATTCGTTATCACAGAAATTGTCTTACGGAGATGTGATTTCCTTTTCTTCTGTTCCGTTACCAACCGAACCGCCAAAGAATCCGAATCAGTTTAACTACAAAAGGTATCTTCACTTTCACCAGATCGAACACCAGGTTTATCTTCCTTCGGGAAAATGGATTTCACTCCGTTCGAATTCGGGAAACCCGGTCCTTCGGTTTGCCATTGGTGTCAGAAAAAAACTTCTTGACATTTACAAGCATCAAGGAATCAGCGGGCGGGAGTTTGCTGTGTTGTCTGCGCTCACGCTGGGATACGTTGACGAAATTGATGATGAAACCAAACGGGCATTTTCAGCTTCGGGAGCTATGCACGTGCTTTCTGTTTCCGGGCAGCATGTTGGAATTATTTTTATCGGACTCACATGGCTTCTCTTTTTTCTTGAGCGCGGTAAGTGGAGAAAAATTATTCAGGCAGTTTTGCTGTTGCTTCTGATTTGGTGCTACGTAATCATCACAGGACTCTCGCCCGCAGTTCTAAGAGCAGGCACGATGATTACATTCATCATCGTTGGCAAAATGATGCGCAGTAATACAAACATCTTTAACACCATTGCCGTGTCAGCCATTTTCCTGATGGCATTTAACCCGAACCTGATTATGGAAGTTGGGTTTCAACTGTCATATCTTGCTGTGAGTGGTATTGTGTTGATTCAACCGTGGGTTTACAAACAACTCTTCGTCCGAAACCGAATCCTTGATGCTATCTGGAAACTTACTTCTATCTCTCTCGCTGCACAGCTCGCAACTTTTCCGCTCGGCTTGCTTTACTTCCAGCAGTTTCCAAATTATTTTATCTTCTCAAACCTGATTGTCATTCCGCTGGCGACAATAATTATTTATGGAGGCATCGTTTTGTTGCTTGCCGGTTCATGGATTCCGTCAGTGACTGTATGGATTGCAGTCGCTGTTGATTCGCTCACATGGTTTCTGAATGCCATTGTTACGTTCATTGAAAAACTTCCGTACTCGATTATGTCCGGAATCGCCATTGACATTTTCCAGACGTGGGTGATATACGTGATTATTGCTTCACTTTGTTTTTTCATTGCAATGAAGAATATTTTCTGGCTGAGAATTTCACTGGCACTGTTTGCGTTTTATCTCGCCTTGTGGCTGAACGATTCCCGGTACATTTCAGGTCAAAAGCAAATGGTGGTTTACAATGTAAAAGGAAACACAGCCATTCAATTAACCGAGGGAAGAAATTCAATTCTCATTGCTGACAGCGCATTGCTGAACAATGAGAGCAGCTACATATTCAACATCAGCCGGAATGTATATCATCTTGGAATTGCTTCGCTCGAAAAAATTATTTCTGATGATTTGGATGGACAGAAAATAAGAACGGGAGCAGGGATTTATTTGAATGGTAATTTTATTTTCTTCGATGGCAGGAAATATTTTATTGCTGATGAAATGCCCGATATCAAATTTGTTCTGTCTCGAAGAATTACCATGGATGCTGTGATTGTAACAAACAAATCAGTTCGGAATATTTCATCGCTTCTGAATAATTTTTCTTTTCAGAAACTAATTGTTGCTTCGTCAGTTCCCGACTGGCTTTCAAAAAAACTACAGGCACAATGCGCAGAAAAAAATATCGCATGTTATTCGGTCAGTGAAAAGGGAGCGTATATAGAATCGAATTAAAATTCCATCATGAACTGCTCTTCCCGGATGTGAAATGATTTCCGGTGAAAAGGGGCGAAGCCGAATTCAAGAATCGCCCTTCTGTGACTTTCTGTTGCGTATCCTTTGTTTTTGTTCCATTGATAGTGCGGAAAGTGTTCATGCAGTTCAAGCATGAAATCATCGCGGTATGTTTTGGCGAGAATGGATGCAGCAGCAATGGGCATAAATTTGGTATCGCCTTTCACGATGCACTGAAACGGAATGTCAAGATGTGTTCTGAAACGGTTGCCGTCAATCAAAAGCAACTGTGGCTGCACGGATAGTTTTTCAACAGCACGGTTCATAGAAAGAAATGATGCGTTGAGAATATTAATGCTGTCAATATCTTCATGGCTGCAGGAGGCAACATTCCAGGCAAGCGCTTCGCCTTCTATAACAACTCTCAACACCCTGCGTTCTTTATCGGAGAGTTTTTTGGAGTCATCTAATTTCTTCAGCGCACCGTTTATTTTCTTCGGCAGAATTACTGCCGCTGCAAACACAGGACCTGCCAAACATCCTCTGCCGGCTTCATCGCATCCGGCTTCGGTTTCTCCGCGACTGAAATATTTTTTCAGCATGATTTATTATCTGCAATATTAAATTGTGTCTCCAAACATAAAATAAAATACCTGTAACTTTGAATTGCATTTTTAAAATCAATAAACATGGGGAACGAAAAAGCACATCATAAAGGGAAACACGAAATCTTGATTCTCATATCGGGAAAAAGAATAATCAGCGGAAGCGGTGCAAACACCGGCTACACTGTGCGTTTTGACAGCTAACTGAAATTTGAAAAAACTTCTCCTATGCTCGGCTTCCGCTATTTTATTGAAGTGCTGGAAAAATAAGTTCTACTTCACTACTGCAAAGCGAACCATAATTTTCCTGGCGTTTTTTTGAACCGAGGCAAAATAAATTCCATCATTCAACAAGGTGATGTCAATGTTGTTGTGACTCTCAGTCAAATTACTTCTCCGAACAATGTTTCCGATGATGTTGTAAATAATCATCGGGCTGTTTTTCCATTCAGCAGGAATGCTTACGGTGATTTGTGATGATGCGGGATTAGGATTCAGAATTATCTTATCAGAAGAAATATTTTCTGAAATGGTTGTTGGAAAATAAGGATAAGGCGTTGATGGCGCTGATAAACATCCTTCAATGCTATACACACGTAATGTATAAATTCCCTGAACGTTTGTCACGAGGTAATCACCGGGTAGGGGTGGCTGCGGAACCACAGGACTTCCATTGAGGTACCATATTGGAAACTGTCCCGTTGGATTAGCGAACAAGGTGTCAAAATTCTGAGTAATATTCGGAGCAACTGGCAGCGGATTTACAGTTACAGTTAATGATGTACTGACAGTGCATCCGTTGTTATCTGTAACAACACAAGTATAAGTTGTAGTTGCTGGCGGAGAAGCAAATGGATTTGAAATTGTCGTTGAGCTTAGTCCGGTTGAAGGGATCCACAAATATGTGTAGGGTGGTGTTCCTCCAGTAGCTGTAATTGAAAACAGAACGCTATCACCAAAGCACATTGATGGATTCCCACCGGTAGTTCCTCCAAGCGGAGTAGCGGGTTGTGTGATAGTCACCGAAGAAGTTTTAGTACATCCGATATTATCTGTAACAGTTACAGTGTAAGTTCCTGCAGAAAGATTCGAAGCAGTTTGCGATGAAGAAGAGTTGCTCCACAAATATGAATACGGAGAAGAGCCGCCTGAAGGATTTGCAGTTGCCGAGCCGGTATTTCCTCGGAAGCAAAGCACATTGGTCTGGCTCGTGCCGACAGCAACATTATTCACTGTGACATTCAGCGTTCTTGCCGTGCTGTTTCCGCACGTGTTGTTAAAGGCGACAACGGAAATTGTTCCTGATGAAGTTCCAACGGTGACTGTGATAGAATTTGTTGTTGAAGTTCCCGCCCATCCCAATGGCAATGTCCAGATGTAGCCGTTTGCCGATGAATCATTGGTTACAGAATATGTTTGGGTTGAACCCGCACACACGGTGGTGCTTCTGGTGATGGTTGATGGCTGTGCAGGTCTCACACATTCGGAAATCAAAAGCGTAGATAAATAAATCGTGTCGCCAACACTTGAGTTGCTGCTGTTGGTCACGTTGAATGCGCCATAGAAAGTTACGTTGCCGGTGCCGATTGCCGGTGCAGTCCAGTTGAATGCCCAGGTGTGAAAACCGTTTGTGCCTGTGGTTCCGGTGGATGTATGTGTAATATATTTGGTACTTACAATTTGTGTTTGCGTTGAGGTGTCAATCATCGTTCCGAGGTAGGTGCCTGTAGGGCTTTGAGGAGAAATTTCAAAACCAAATTTTATGTGATTGGCGCGTGTGGCGGTAGCTGTAATTGAAAACAGAACGCTATCACCAAAGC
>DATDOJ010000029.1:0-3083 GCA_035293345.1 Bacteroidia bacterium | reverse complement strand
GCCATCTGCACATTGAGGTCTCCGAGACCGCCAATAACTAAATCCTTGTCCGCGTCATTTTCAATATCAATAACACACAGGCACGACATCGTATCATCCCGCAGCGCGGCTTCTGACTGGTCGTAATCAATTATGTAATTATCCCAGCGCGAAAACGGTTTTGCCTCGTCAGGAAATACACCTGTGCGGCATTGCACTCCTGTGTCAGCGCAGTTTGCTGCAACCGGAAGCCGCATGTTACCCCAGCAGCTTGTCACGTAATTATATCTTAACGAATCGCAGCCGAAGCCAAGCTCGACAGAAATATTTTTATTGTATTCAATCAAGCCGGGAACAGAACTGCTCAGCGCGAAAATATCCATGTCGCCATCGTTGTCCGCATCGCTGAATGCAGGAAACAATCCATACGCAGCAGGAATGTTGGTAGTGGTTGAAATGTAATAGGACTGTATTGAATTCGTCACCTGCGTGAACTGAAAGCTGGACGGAATGCTGTCATTCCTGAACGCTTCAATTCCGTTGTATAAATTATTGAGTGTGAACAAATCATTTCTTCCGTCACAGTTGTAATCATGAGCGAAAGCCCAGTAACGCAGCTTTGGAAAGCGGAGGATGTATTGCGGGTCGAAGGACAAGTCAACCTGGTTCAGCGTGCCGCTGTTGATGAAGGGAACAACGCGTATTACAATTCCGCTTGTGGCGCGGTCAACAGCCATCAGGTCGTTTCTGCCGTCCTGGTTGAAATCAAATTCGGAAAAGAGCGGAAAGTTCAGTCCGCCAGCCCATGGAAATTTCAGTGTGCTTGCTCCAACCTGAACAGGCACATTCAACTGGCGTGTGAAACCGTGCTGGGCAAATGCTTCAGAAATTATCAGCGAGAAAACCATCAGGAATAACGAAGGAGTAATTTTTTTCATGATTCAAAGGTAAGAATTGTAAGGGGAACTGTGATAGGGCAAAGATTACTCAATCAAACGTTACAGGGATTTATATTTTCTATTTTTGCCAACACTATGCCGCTGATTGAACTGAAAAACATTGCCCGTGAATACAGGATGGGCGCTGAACTGATTCGGGCAATCCGTTCTATTTCACTTACCATAAGCAAAGGTGAATATGTTGCATTGATGGGACCATCCGGTTCCGGAAAATCCACACTCATGAATATCATCGGCTGTCTCGATACTCCCACGTCAGGGGAATATTTTCTCAACGGAGCTGTGGTCAGTAAGATGAGTGACAACGAACTTGCCGAAGTGCGCAACCGCGAAATCGGTTTTGTGTTCCAGACATTTAATCTGCTTCCGCGAAACACAGCGCTTGAAAATGTTGCGCTGCCACTGCTTTATGCCGGGTACAAAAAACAAAAACGGTATGAGATGGCAACTGCCACCATGAGTGATGTTGGACTAGCGGACAGAATGAAACACAAGCCCAACGAACTTTCCGGAGGACAAAGACAGCGTGTTGCTATCGCCAGGGCGCTGGTTAACCATCCTTCCATTATTCTTGCCGATGAGCCGACAGGAAACCTCGACACAAAAACTTCTGAAGAAATCATGTCGCTGTTCAATGATATTCACGAAAAGGGAAATACGATAATCGTTGTGACACACGAAGAAGATATTGCGCTTCATGCTCACCGCATTGTGCGCCTGCGTGACGGCTTGGTGGAGTCGGATGAGATGAACAAAAATATCAGGAGAGCGGTTGTCGCTTAGCAGGAAGAAAATATGGCGCTTAAAATTTACACCAAGAAAGGCGACACGGGAAAGACCTCGCTCATCGGTGGAACGCGGGTTTCCAAAAATCATATCCGCATTGAAGCATACGGAACGGTGGATGAACTGAACTCCTGGATCGGATTGCTTCGGGATGAAATCAAAGACAACGCTTCGGTTAAGACGCTCGTTGAAATTCAGAACAGGTTATTCACTGTTGGCTCTTTGCTTGCCGCTGACCCGAAGAAAAATAAAATGAAACTTCCTGAACTTTCAGAGCAGGATGTTACGCTTCTTGAAAATGAAATTGACAGGATGAATAAATTCCTGCCTCCGATAAAATTCTTTTTGCTTCCGGGCGGACATGTGGTTGTTTCACATTGCCACATCGCGCGCTGTGTTTGCCGCAGGGCTGAACGCTGTGTGACAAATCTCTCGGAGAAAAACACGGTCACCCCCATCATCATTAAATACCTGAACCGGCTGTCTGATTATCTCTTTGTGCTTTCAAGAAAACTTTCTTCCGATTTCGGAGCGAAAGAAATTCCGTGGAGGCCGCGGGGACAGGTTTTGAATAAATAATTATCTGAAATTATTTTTAAATAAATTTGTGGGACGAATTGGAAACAGATTACAGTTTTAAAATATCTAACCATGAAATTAATAACTACACTCTTACTTTTCCTTGCTGCAATAAATAGCATTGCGCAAAACTGGGCAGCGCTCGGAACAGGAATGAATAATTCTGTTTCCGCCATGACTGAGTATAACGGAAATCTTTATGCCGGGGGAAATTTTTCTGCGGCAGGAGGAAATCCGTCTGCATCATACATCGCGAAATGGGATGGCACAAGCTGGTCGCCAGTAGGAACGGGAGTGAATTCTTTCGTTTATGCATTGACAGTTTTCAACAATGAACTTTATGCAGGCGGGCTTTTCAATATGGCTGGCGGAGCGCCCGCTGCTTATGTAGCAAAATGGGATGGCGCAAACTGGAGCGCAGCCGGAGCCGGCATGAATAATTCCGTAAGAACATTTACTGTTTTCAACAGCGAGCTTTATGCCGGAGGAAATTTTACTGTGGCGGACACCGATACTGTCAACTATGTTGCCCGATGGAATGGCAGCAACTGGAGCGCTGTCGGTTCGGGATTCAACAGCGAGGTGCGTTCACTTGAGATATTTAATTCCGGACTTTATGCAGGAGGTTTTTTTACAATGTCGGGAACGGACACGGTCAACTACATTGCCAAATGGGACGGCACAAGCTGGAATGCGCTGAACGCAGGAACAAATAATTATGTGTACGCGCTTGCCGATTACAGCAATGAGCTTTATGCGGGAGGCGCTTTCACTATGGCG
>DATDOJ010000028.1:0-16251 GCA_035293345.1 Bacteroidia bacterium | reverse complement strand
TCCATCCGCATTTTTCAATCATCCAACCTGCAGAAAGTTTCATCGCATTTCCCTGTGCAGGGTAGGCGACCAAGTCGGGAAACAACTTTTGCAGCCGGTCATACTTTTCAATCGGTATGGTCGGGTTCTTGAAAAAGCTGCCGCAGTTGCCGATAACTTTCGGGTCGGGCAGTTTGCTTTGCCGGATTTTGATGACGGCATTGCTCACATCGCGTATTGTCGGGGAAGAAATTTTCATCTGCTCTAATTCTTTTTCAATGGCTCCGTAGGTGGTATTAATCACCGGCTTTTTATTCAACCGCAGCGTGACATCGGTAATCATGTATTTGTTTTTCGCTTCGCGTTTGAAAACGCTGTCGCGGTAACCGAAGCGGCATTCTTCAGCAGAAAAAACCTTTTGCTCCCCGCTGGAAAGGTCAACGGCAGTGAGAGAATGAAAAATATTTTTCAGCTCCCCACCATATGCCCCGATGTTCTGAATGGGCGCTGCACCCACATAGCCGGGAATGAGAGAAAGGTTTTCAATCCCTCCGAAATTTTTTTCAATGCAATATAAAACCACCTGATGCCACACTTCTCCCGCGCCTGCTTTCACAAAAGCATAATCATCGTCCACGCTCACTACCCCTATTCCTTCAAAGCAGTTGTGCAGGATGATTCCTTCAAAGTTTTTCGTGAAGAGAATATTGCTTCCGCCACCGAGTACGAATTTTGGGAATGTTTTGTATTTGTTGTCCCTGATTAATTGCTCCACATCCTTGTCGGAACCGATGTCAGTAAAATATCTGCAAGAAACATCAACCCCAAACGTGTTAAATCTTTTGAGCGAAAAATTTTCTTTGACTGTCTTCATATTCGTTCGCCAAATATAGCTGAACCGATTCGCACCATCGTGCTTCCTTCTTCAAGAGCGGTTTGGTAGTCGCTGGTCATGCCCATGGAAAGGAATTGATAATTGATAATTGATAATTGATAATTGGTTTTGACTTTGTCAAAAAATTGTTTCAGGGAATGGAATTCTTTTTTCACTTGTGAGTCATCATAAGTCAAGCTTGCCATTCCCATCAGTCCTTGGATGGAAATATTTTTCATCGCTTTCACTTCGGTAGATTTCAAAATCTCTTCTGCTTCTTCAAATGACAAACCGAATTTGCTTTCTTCCTGTGCGATGTGAATTTGAAGAAGACAATTTATGACACGGTTATTTTTTTCTCCTTCCTTATTTATTTCTTTCAGCAGTTTCAAACTGTCCACACTTTGGATGAGCGAAACGAAAGGAGCAATTACTTTCACCTTATTTGTTTGAAGATGCCCGATGAAATGCCATTCAATATCTTTCGGCAGCGCTTCATATTTTTCTTTCAATTCCCGAACATAATTCTCTCCGAAAATTTTATGCCCGGCATCATAAACCTGTTTTATTTCTTCAACAGATTTTTTTTTGGATACAGCAACGAGCGTTGCATTGTATTCCTTTAGTTCAGCAAGAATATTGTTGAGGTTTGAGATATCCACGGACATAGCTGGGCAAAAGTATGCCACAGATTCACAGATTAAAATTAAATCTGCCAATAATTAGTTTACCTGTTGTAAAGTTTATTCACCGCATCCGTCCGGCTGTGAACATGGAGCTTAGAATAAATGTCGCGGATGTAGGTGCGTATGGTTTCAATGCTGAGAAAAAGTTTGTCAGCAATTTCCTTGTAGCGGAAACCGGCAGCAAGCAGGTCGAGAATTACCCGTTCACGCTTGTTGAGATCATTGAGCAAATCAAGATTGGATCTTTTTACCGGAAAAGATGCAACCACCATGCGCGCAATTTGTGGTGACATAGGCGAGCCGCCTGCACTGATATCTTTTATCGCTTTGATAAATTCTTCTTCACTTGCGCTTTTCAAAATGTATCCTGTTGCTCCCGCGCACAACGCGTTGAACAGATTCATGCTGTCTTCAAAAACGGTGCAAACCAGATATTGCACTTTCGGATTTTTCGGTTTCAGTTCTTCGATACACTGGATTCCGCTCATGCCCGGAAGATTAATATCCATCACCGCTACATTTAAATCGGTGAGGCGGTGAAAATGTTTTCTGAAATCCTCTGCAGTGGAAAAAGTTCCCTCAAGAAAAAAATCATTGCAGCCGCTGATGGTTTCCTCCATGAACTTTCTCAGTTCATCGTCATCTTCGATTATGGCAACACGCAGCATAAAATTATTTCAAGGGTGCAAAAGTATTTTTGAAAATATTCTTTTCAATACCATTTTAGTAGGTATTTATAAATGCATAAGCGGGATAAGCAGATGAACTGCTGTTCCTCCCTCATTAACTGACTCAACTTTAAATTGCGCATTCATGGATTCGGCACGCTTGTTCATGTTTTTAATTCCGTTGCCGAAACCGTTTTGATTTTCATTGTTGATTCCTTTTCCGTTGTCAGTAATATTCAATTCTATTTTTTCTTTATCGGCCCGCAAGGAAATGCTCACCTCGCTTGCCTGCGCATGCTTGAAAATATTGGTCACCGCCTCTTTCAAAATCAAAAGCAGATTTCTCTTCACTTCAGGATTGATAGAAATTCCTTTTGGTATAGAAGAGGGTTCCGGAAAATCAAGATGCAGTTTCACATCCTGATTTTCTTCAAATAGTTTCGAAAGATAATTCCGTGTAAACGCAAAAACATTTTCAAGCGTGTCGTTGGCGGGGTTCACCGTCCAGACAATTTCACTCAGGTTCTGTATCAACTCATCGGAGGCGGAAGAAATTTTTGTGGACGTTTCTTTCATCGTTTCCATATCCTTTGATGCGCGGGAAAGGTTACGGCTCATGAGTTTTATTTTCGTCAGCCCTGAACCGATTTCATCATGAATGTCGCGCGAGATGCGCATGCGGATATTTTCAATCTCGCGCTGCTTTTCAAGCTGTGCAATTTTTTGCCTGTAACGGAGAGAAAGAAGAAAACGAATGGAGTAAAATAAAACAGTAATAATAAAAATGGCTGCGAGCCACTTGAACCATGTTGTTTGCCACCATGCAGGAATAATCTGAATGAAAATAATTTTTTCAGGTGATGATTCGCTGATGTCATTAACTCCTGCACGAATTTTTAAACGATAATCGCCCGGGGCAAGCTGAGAAAAGTTTAGCACGCGGGTTCTGCCGGGAACAGACCAATTCCTGTCGTTGCCTTCGAGGAAATAACTGTACACGGTGGAGGATGGATTGGTGAAATTGATTGCCGCAAATTCAACAGTCAGATTATTTTCCGTGTGCGACAAACGGATAGTGTCAAGCTGGTCTATGACATTACTGAAAGAAGATGTTTTTCCGTTAACCCGCAAAGAAGCGAAATGCACAGGCAGAGGTTTTTCCTTTTTCGATAAATCTTCAGGATTGAAACTATAAACCCTCCGGTCAATATGATACACAATACTGCCGTCCGGAAGGTAATGCAGGGGCTGGGTTATAGTTCGGACAGGTAATCCTTCCTGAATGGTGAATTCCTCGAATGATTTTGTGAAAGGGTTAAAGCGGTAGAGACCGTTGCTTGCCGTCAACCAGATTTTTTCTGTTTTGTCAATTACGATGCTTTGCTGGCCATCCACCAGATTTCCGAAATCATCTCTAATGAAGGCGGTCACTTCGTTGTGGTTATCTAAACAAATCAACCCGTTATTTTTTGTAGTTATCCATATCTGCCCGGCACTGTTTAATACCATGTTTGAAGCTCCGAACAATGATGCAAACTTTTTTTCTGCCGGGCTGAAATGCTCAAATTTGTTTTCTGTCACGCTAAATTTTGCAATGCCGCCATATGCATCTGCCAGGTACATGGTGTTGTGTTCATCAACCGTGATTGTGTTGATGGCAACAACGGGACAACTGCTTTGGTCAGCACTATCATGAAAGAACGATTTCAAAACATTTCCATTGTAAGTATATTTCATCAAGCCCTTGCCGTTGTATGCGAACCAGATATTACCGCTTCTGTCTTCGGCAATTACAGAAACATATACTGACCGGTCAGGAATTTTTAAATAAGTGAATATATCTAACAGCTTGAATTGTTTTTTGATTTCATCAAATGTATAAATGCCTTTGGTAGTGCCTATCCAGATTAATCCTCGGCTGTCTTTGAAAAGCGAAAACGGTTCGGCAAGCAGGCGGTCGGCATCGGGAATGGAATAAACAGCCGTTGTGTTTGTTTTCCTGTCATAAATAAATAAAGAGCGTTCGTTATAATATCGCACTCCATAAATTTTTCCCGTTGCGTCATCAACCAATATTTTGCTTACGGCAGCTCCGACCCACAGCGGATGACTGATGAAGTTCTGCTTGGCAGGATTAATATGACTTAAGCCATAGGATGCTCCAAACCATACAATGCCTTCATCATCCTCAAATGCAGAATATATTTCACCGTTCACAATTGTTTTTTCATTAAGAGAATCGCGGATAAAACCGGAAAAGTTTTTTTTCTCCGTATCAAATACGGCTATGCCTCTGTTTGTTGCAAGCCATAATGTATTCCTGTCATGATGATGCAGGTCGAAGATTATGTTTGCCAGATTTATTGATGAACTGTTTTCGAAAACGTAATTGATGCACGCTCCGTTTCGCTTGTCAAAATAAACAAGCCCGCTGCCCCAGGTGCTGAGCCACAAATGGTTTTTGTCCGATGGGTCGGCAAAAAATTTCATTGGCTGAAATGTTTTGGTTCCTGTTCCGCTGAGTTTACTTTCAAATATATCAACCTTGTTTTCCCGCGGGTGATAATGCATTAATTGTCTGTGTCCCATGAACCAGTATGTGCCGTCAGAATCTTCAATCATCGAAGTGACTGATTTGTATGAGGTTAATGTCGCAAACCCGGAGTCAGAAACTGCCGATTTCAATTCTGTGAACACATTATTTTTCAAATCATATTTCAATAATCCAAACCCGTTGGTTCCTGCCCAGATATTATTTTTCGAATCTTCGAAGACAAAAAAGTTTTCGAAGAGATCGGTTTTGCGTCCGTCACCAAACGCAATGGTTACTCTGATAAACCGGTTGTTCTTTTTATCATAAATGCATACTCCGTTGAATGTGGATATCCATAACCTGCCTGCGCGATCGCTCAAAAGATGATTAATGACGTTGGATGGTAGCGTGGTGGTATCGCTGCCCAAACTTTTATACACGGTGAAATCATATCCGTTGAATCGGTTCAGACCGGCAATGGTGCCCACCCATAAAAACCCGTCATTGTCTTTCACTATGCTGCGAATGTTATCGTTAGAGAGACCGTTCTCTGTGGTGTAGTTGGTGAAAAAATATTGCTGCGCGAAAGTGTTTTGGAAAAACACCTGCATGAGCAATACGATGGATAACCTGAATCTGCTTTTCATGAAATAAAAATACAGTGGAAAGATAAAACCATTTATTGAAACTGAAGCGGCACATGTATTTCTCCACTTTCACGGGATTGGATCGTTGAGTTTTTGCTTTGTTCTTTGGCTGTAAATAATAAAGCCTGTTGATTTTTTCGAAAGCGCTTCACGTAACTTTTCCTGCTCTACATGACCAATATCATTTTAATCATGGAATGAAATTAGGTGTTTTGCATTTTATTACTTTCCTTTGAAGTCCATATTTAACAAGGCATTCCGAAGGTATATGTTTTTATCCGCCATTACAATCATGCATAGAAATCTTTTTCCACGAACATATATTATGTATTTCATCGGGCAATTTGAAGAGGCGCCATAGCCGCTCCCTGATTCATCGCTCAACTATTTTTTCAGTAAAACATTTATTCATTTCATAAAACTCAAAAACCAAATTAACATGAAAACCAAATTCAAACAAACAGTAAAACACCTGCTGATTGTTTTATCAGCAATGCTGATAACGACAGCAGCAATGAACATCAGCGCTTATGCGCAAAGCCAAACAGGAATCTGGAAGGATATTACGGAAACATCAGCGATGAAATCCATCGCGCGTCCGGCAGTCATCTCACATTACAGAACAGTATCCATTGATGCATCTGCATTACATAACCTTCTGTCACAAGCGCCCATGGAGTTTCAGAATAACATCAAAGCAAAAACATCCGGAATTGTTTTTTCACTTCCCATGCCGGATGGAACGATGGAAAAATTTTCCATTGTTGAATCACCCATCATGGAGCAGGCACTTGCTGATCAATTTCCTGAAATAAAAACATACGTAGGACAGGGAGTAGATGACCCGGCTGCAACCGTCAGGTTTGGCTGGACGCAGCACGGATTTCATGCGCTTATTATAAATATGACAGATTGGATTTTCATTGAACCTTATTCCAAAGGCAACCTTGAAAATTATATGGTATATTTCAAAAGTGATGTTCCCTTTCCGGCCGACTGGAATTTTAACGAAGAAGGACTGGAAAAAAGAAAAGCGGTTGATACAGATTATGGAACCCTTAAAGCTCCATCAGGCACAAACCTGCGTACATACAGGTTAGCAGTTTCTGCAACAGCAGAATTTACGGCTGCAAACGGAGGAACGGTGGGGGGAGCTATTGCTGCAATTACAACTATCGTCAACCAGGATGATGCAATCTATGAACGCGAAGTAGCGGTCAGATTCGTGTTGGTTGGTAACAACAGTAAGCTTGTTTTCTTTAACGCTGCCACTGACTATTTTACAAATACTGCAGGAGTTCCGTGCAGCACTCCTATCCGCAGCGAGAATCAAACCGCATGCGATGACTCTATCGGAAGCGCTAATTACGATATCGGGCATGTGTTCACCGGCACCAATATAGGCGGGTGTGCTTCCATAGGTTCAGTTTGCGGTGGCAGCAAGGGATGGGGAGCTTCGGGAGTAGGTTGGGTTGGCAGTGGGGCTTTCGATATCAGCTTATCATGTCATGAAATGGGACACCAGTTCGGAGCTAATCACACGTTTAACAGCAATATCGAAAGCTGCTCGGGAGGTCAATATAATGGACCCACTGCTTATGAACCGGGAAGCGGAAGCACTATTATGTCTTATGCCGGAGGTTGTCACAACATTCAGAATAACCGGGATATGTTTTTTCACACTATCAGCTTTGATGAAATAATAGCATTCACCGTTTCGGGTGGAGGAAATGCATGTGCTTCAACAACAGCTACCGGAAACAATCCCCCTTCGGTGAATGCCGGAGCAGGAGGATTTACAATTCCCATCAACACACCGTTTACACTGACAGGTTCAGCGACTGACCCCGACAGCGACCCCCTTACTTACAGTTGGGAAGAATTTGACTTAGGACCGACAGGCGCACCAACCGCTCCCGTAGGAACTGCGCCAATCTTCAGGTCGTTTCCGCCTGTAAATAGTCCTTCCCGCACGTTCCCTCAGATATCAGATATCATCAACAATACTTCAACACTGGGCGAAATTCTTCCTTCCTATACGCGTGCAATGAATTTCCGTTTGACTGCGCGTGATAACCGTGCCGGTGGAGGGGGAGTTGATTATGCTTCCATGTCTTTTAATGTTGATGCATCGGCAGGACCGTTTGTGATTACTTCACCCAACACAGCAGTTAGCTGGTGCGTGGGCAATTCGGAAACAGTCACATGGAATGTGGCTAATACAACAGCAGCGCCTGTAAGCTGCGCTAATGTCAACATCAAACTTTCTATTGATGGAGGATTAACTTACCCGGTAACCATTCTTGCAGGTACACCTAATGATGGCACACAATCCATCACCGTACCGGATAATCCCGTTGTAAGTAACGCAAGAATCAGGGTTGAAGGAGCAGGTAATGTGTTCTTTGATATTTCTAATGCTGACTTCACCATTAACAAGGCTCCGGCAGTTACAGCGCAGCCATCGAGTGTTGCCGCAGAGTGGGGCGACAATGTTTCCTTCACTTCAACCGCATCAGGGCAGCCCGCACCTACCGTTCAATGGCAGTTAAGTACTGATGGTGGTGGAAGTTTCAATAATATGGCAGGAGAAACAAGCACTACATTAAATCTCACATGCGTAACGCTTGGCATGAACGGAAACCAATACCAGGCAGTGTTTACCAATGTTTGCGGCACGGCTACGTCCAATGCCGCCACGCTCACAGTTACACCACGCACAACAACAGGAACTGTTACCATCATACCTAATCCACAGCAGTACAGCGACCTGGTAACATTTAACATCACCCTTTCCAATGCGGTTATATGCGGAGAACAGGCAGCCCATGGTGCCGATATTTATGTAGGCACACAATTCATGGGAAGTGTTGCTTTATCTGTCAATGGCGCCAATATGGAAGCTTCGCTTGCCAACATTGCTCTTCTCGAGCCAACCCCTTTCGGCACTGCGCCAACAGGCAATATGGCTCCGGGAGTACATACGGTTACCGTTGTCTTCACGGGTGTTAATTCCAACTTCAGTGTAAGCAATGCCACTGCACCGCTCACCATCACGCCCGAAGATGCGCGCGCTTACTATACAGGGGCAAATTTTGCTTCGACACTGGGGGCAAACAACGGAAATGCAATCGTGACGCTGGCAGCAACATTCAAGGACATAACGGCTGTGCTCGGTGACGCTGCTTATGACCCGTACCCCGGTGATTTGCGCAACGCAACCATTTCATTCATCAACCGCGATAACAACACCATCATTGCTGCGAATGTTCCCTTCGGTTTGGTTAATCCTGCCGACCCGACTATTGCAGTGGCAGTGTATAACTGGAATGTGAACATTGGCGCAGCCAGTTCGCAGACCTTTACCGTGGGCATCATCATTGGCGGTTATTACATCCGCAACAGTTCGGCAGACAACACGGTTGTCACAGTTGCCAAGCCCCTTCCGAACTTTATTTCCGGAGGCGGTTACATCGTTCTGTCAGCATCAGCGGGGATTAAAGCCGGAGATGCCGGCAGTAATAACAACTTTGGTTTCAGCTTAAAGTTTAACCAAAGCGGAAACAACCTGCAGGGCAATATGAACACCATCATCCGCAGGACAGAAACCGATGGACTTCATATCTACCAGATAAAAGCCAATGTCATGACTTCGCTTGTCGTGCAGCCATTAACAGTTGGCGGAACAGCCACTTTCAACGGCAAGGCAAACATCCGCGACATCACCAATCCGCTTGCCCCCGTTTCGGTTGACGGAAATGCAACCATGCAGGTGAAGATGAGGGACAATGGCGAGCCGGGAACTTCGGACAGCATTGCCATCACCATCTGGAACAAGCAGGGCGGCTTGTGGTATTCGAGCAACTGGAATTCCACCTTGACCATCAGGCAGGTTCTTGCCGCAGGAAATCTTCGTTTGAATTCGAACAACTCGTTCGACATTGAATTCACCGATGGAATCGCTTCGGAAGATTTAACCATCTATCCCAATCCCGCCAATGAGCAGGTAACCATAGATTTTAATTCATCGCGCGAAAGCATCTATAACCTGAAGATGGTGGATGTTATCGGCAAACTCATGTTCTCTGAGAACATTGCAGCGGTTGCAGGAATGAATACACGGATGTATGACGTTTCGGAATTTTCCAAAGGAATGTACTATATGATTCTGACAGGAAACGGAAGTTCGGATGTCATTAAGATTATAGTTCAATAAACAGTTCCCTGAAAAATAAAAGCCGTCCTGCTTCGGGGACGGCTTTTTTATTTCTCCACTTTCATGGGGTTGATATATTGAAAAAAAATTCTGTTCTTTGAAGAAAGTTATTTTTAATCAAATGTAAAAAAGCGTGCAGCGTCAGCACATTAAAAACTGACTCCATAAAATGAAAACAATTTACAAACACACACTCATTGCCTTTTGCCTTTTGCCCTTTGCCGTTTTGCAGGCGCAGGTGCCCAATGGCGGATTCGAAAACTGGACCTCAGGAAATCCCGACAACTGGTTAACCAATAACGCTACCGGCTTTGCTATTCCGGTTACGCAGGCAACTCCGCCATACAGCGGCACGTATGCTCTGAAGGGCGATGTAGTACCGACCGCAGTCGGTCCATACGCTGCCATGGTCGTGTCAACAGACCTTTCAGGAGAAGGGTTTGCTGTCACGCAGGCGTATGCAACGTTCAGTTTTTATTATAAGACAAACCTTTCCGGCTCGGCAGTATTCAATGCTGCGGTGGCGATGTATGATGCGAGCGGAGGTGCTGTGGGCGCAGGAGGGCAGGACTTTTTTGGCATCGTCAGTTCCTACACGCTGGTAAACATTCCCATCACTTACTTTGGCTCCAATCCGGTGGAATGTATAATTATTTTTACTGTCGGTGACACGATTGCTTCATCTCCTGCGTTGGGAAATTATTTTATTGTGGATGGCTTGACGTTGTCGGGTGTGGCCGGAGTGGACGAACAAACATCGGAAAATTATTTTGCTTCCGCCTTTCCGAATCCTGCCAATGATTTTGTTTCGATTGCCATTGGCAATGCCGTGGGCGGCAATGCGGAAATAGTGGTGTATGACTTGCTGGGAAATGTGGTGAAGAAATTATCAGCAGCCATGAAGACGGGCGCGCGCTTTGAACAGAAAATTTCAGTGGCCGATTTGCCGGCAGGAATTTATCCCGTGAAAATTAACTCAGGGAAAAAGCAATGGCTGACGAAAATTGTCAGGCAGTAGAGCCACAACTGTTCAAAACCTTATAACAGGTCGCCCCTGTGGGGCTTTTCTACTGTTTGTATATTTTTTCTACAAACAGATTACTCCTGCGGAGTATAAACTCCTGCATTCATGACTCCAAAGGAGTCAACTGTTTGTAGAAAGTATTCATCAGGATTCACCTGAAGCTCCGTAGGAGCGACCTTATTTTCTTGCCTTGTCATGTTTTGAACACTATTGCAATAGAACCCTAAGCATAAAGATTTTTTCCTTTCAGGGTTTAGTCAGAACGCTTCTTCATTAGTCCGAACTGCTTCTTCTGTCGTTCCGAACGCAACTCCTGTCGTTCCGAACACAACTCCTGGCGTTCAGAACACAACTTCTGTCGTTCCGAACACAACTCCTGTCGTTCAGAACACAACTCCTGGCGTTCAGAACGCAACTCCTGGCGTTCAAAACCCAACTCCTGGCGTTCAGAACACAACTCCTGTCATCAAATACTGAACTCCTGATATGAAAACCAGAGAAAGTGATGACAGGAGTAGCGATAGTGATGACAGAAGTAGCGAAAGTGATGCCAGGAGTAACGATAGTGATGACAGGAGTAGCGATAGTGATGCCAGGAGTAGCGATAGTGATGACAGGAGTAGCGATAGTGATGACAGGAGTTGAGAAAGTGATGACAGGAGTTGAAAATTTAACAAATTAATAGACATTGAGTTCCAATGATAATCGGGTTGGGTTGGGGTTTCGGTGTTTTAGCGGAAGGACAAAATCCATTTTGAAAGAAAGCTATTTCCCTACTTTCATGGGGTTGATGGTTTGAGTTTTCATTTTGTTCTTTGGACGAAAATCTTAAACTTCAAAATCATGAAAACCATCATCACTTCTCTTGTTATGTTTATTTGCCTGCTTGCACTGAACGCATCGGCAACTGTGCACACCGTGAGCAATTATTTGCCTGTTCCGGCACAGTACACTACTATTAATGCGGCAATAACTGCTGCCTCTGTTGGAGATACCATTTATGTGCATGGCTCGCCAACGTCTTATGCCACTACAATAATCACTAAACGACTTGTATTAATTGGCGCGGGATATAATCCGAAGAACGATTTTCCTTACGTTTCACAAGTATGGACAAGTATCAATATTTACCCGGCAGCTAGTGGCTCAACGTTTTTTGGCATGTGCTGCCAGGGTATTGCTATGATGGGAGGAGTAGCCGCGGATACGTTCATGAATTTAACATTCAGAGGTTGCCAGCTTTACCAGGGTAATTTCAATATAGGGAACAGGAATTACTCTAATATACTCATTGAAAATTGTATTTTCATGGAGAGCTATTCGGTTTCTGCCCTTGGTGGTACTGTTCAATTCGGTTTAGTTATCCGCAACTGCATCTTCAGCAACTACAAGGTTGACGTTCAGTCCAACACCATTGTTGACCATTGTATTTTTATCGGGAGCAATACTACTTTTCGCGCCTTTCAGAATTGTGCGAACTCCACTTTTTCAAACAATATTTTTCATTCACGCGCCATCAATGCAGCCGATGCCGTCAACTGCATCTTCAATAATAATCTTACCTATAATTGTTCGAACAACACGCTTCCGCTGGCAGGCAACAGCGGCACGGGCAACATCAGTAATCTCGACCCGCTGTTTGTCACTTATCCTGCTGCACCAACAAATGTTGCGTTCACACATAACTACCGTCTTCAAACAACATCGCCCGGGCACCTCGCTGCAACAGACGGAACAGACCTTGGTATTTATGGACTTAACTTTTTATTCTCCATGACGGGCGAACCGGCTTTTGTTCCCGTGATGCGGAAGCTGGATATTTATAACAACACCGTTCCCTTCAACGGCACACTCGACATCCGCTATAAGAGTTCTGTTCCTGTTCGTGATTAATTAAAATGATTCACTAAAACTTGTGCTATGAAAAAACTACTCATAAGCGCAGTGTTGATGTCGGGAATCATTTCCACACTCACCGCGCAGCAAATATCCTCAGCCGAATATTTTTTTGACGCTGACCCCGGACAGGGAAACGGAACTGCAGTTTCCATCACAACTCCGGCTGATACGGTAACACTTCAGTTCAATGCAGGTGTGACTGGATTAACTGTGGGTCCGCATTATTTCTGTTTGCGAACCAAAGATTCGCAGGGTGTGTGGTCTATGCAAACGTCACGGTTGTTTTATATTAATCCTGTGCCGCCTCCGCCCAACGAGGAAATTGTTCAGGCAGAATATTTTTTCGACACCGACCCCGGAGTAGGAAACGGAACCGCTGTTACAATTACAACACCTGCCGACACAGTCACACTTCAGGCAAATGCAAACACAACTGGATTAAGTGTGGGTCCTCATTATTTTTGTATGCGCACAAAAAATGTTAAAGGAATATGGTCATTGCAGCAGTCGCGTATGTTTTATGTGAATCCCGTTCCGCCATCGCCAAACCAGCCGGTTGTTCAGGCGGAATATTTTTATGACACCGACCCGGGACAGGGAAACGGAACAGCAGTGACTATTCCGCAAGGTGATACAGTTACTTCTACTTTCAACCTCACCAATCCTTTTGCAAGCGGCAGCCACTATTTTGTTTTCCGCACGAAGGACAATGACGGCACATGGAGTTTGCAGATGTCAAAACAATTTAATGTGTGCACAACCTACGGAGCCAATTCCGATTACACTTTTTTTGTTGATAGGAAAACGGTTTACTTCAATAACATTTCTCAGTACGACACTGCCTACCGTTGGGAGTTCGGTGATGCATCTTTCACAACAACACAAAGAAATCCTGCGCACGTATATGCGCTTGCCGGAAATTACAATGTACGTTTAATCACTGCCAACATTTGCGCCATTGATACATTCACTCAGGTGGTTCCTGTGAATGGTTTGCAATCCATCACTCCGGCTTTTTCTGCCGACACAAATTTTTATATCGGTCATGTTCGCGGAATAGGATTTCAATCGGGATGCACCATTAAATTAAAGCGGGGCGCAACAACGCTCACAGCCGACTCCACCATTTTCATCAGCAGCACCGACCTGAAAGTTATTTTCAAATTTAATTATCCGCCCCAGGGAACGTACGATGTCATCGCTCAGAATCCATCAATATATCTGGATACTTTGTATAGTGCTTTCCAGATACAGCCAAGAACACCTGTACAAATTGTGATTTCACATTACGGACAAACCAGCGCACGTCCCGGGAGAAGCGCAACAAACTTTTTCAGAATTAAAAACAAAGGCAATATAACCGCCTTTATGATTCCGGTTTATTTAATTTATCCTGACTCGGCAAATCTGACAGTATATCTTTTTAATACTTTAACTGTTAACCCCAATGTACCTGCTTCAATCCAGGCACTTGTACCGCCTGACCACGCTTATCAGATAGAAAATCCTTGGAATCCGGGTGGACCTCCTGAGAAAATTGTTGCTGCCCTGATTTCTTATCTGGAGCCGGGCGAAGAAGTTTCTCTTGGTTTAGGCGCTGTAGGCAGCACTTCGGGTTGCAGGGAATTTACAATAAAGGCAGGTCGCCCATTGGATGATCATTATATAAATCCGCTGACTAACGGATGTACTTTTCTTCCACGTTGGATGCGCTGTGCAATGGATATTGCAGGAATTTATCCGGGTATAGGATGTATTACAGGAGCTGCAAGTTTTGGCTGCACTGTAGGTAACCAGATAAACGATGCATTGTGGGGAACCAATCAAACATCATGGGCTGATATGGTGGCAAACACTGCCGGAATGTTTCTGAGTTGTGCGGGGGCTTCATCGGCACAATTTGCCGGACAAACCATTGCAAATGTTGCCGGCAACATGGCTGGAGGAATCGGCCTATATGGTGATTGTTCCGGAAATCCGGAACAGGAAGACCTGATGCCGGCACAAACAATTACCATCTGCCACTTTAATTCCTCTGACCCCAATGCCAAGTACGGTCCGCAGGGAATCACGGCTGACAATTATGTGAACAGAAACAACCCTGTCAGTTACACCATCACATTTGAAAATGCAGACACGGCAACAGCACCCGCAGCCGAAGTTCACATCACCGACCGGCTCGACACTTCAAAACTTGATTTATCCACTTTCCATTTCACTCACTTCGGTTTTGGAGATACATTATTTTTTGCTCCTGAAGAATATTCTTCAGAATGGGTTCAGGATATTGATTTGAGAAGCACGCGCGGCATCTGGCTTCGCATAAACGGAAAGTTAGATACACAAACCGGAATGCTCGACTGGAAATTTACTTCTTATGATACCACAACATTTGATGTTCCGCTGAATCCCAATGTCGGGTTTCTTCCACCGAATGTAACCTCACCGGAAGGCGAAGGGTTTATTGCTTATGCTGTAAGTCCAAAGACATCTGTGCAGCAGGGAGATATTATTTCTGCTGACAGCGCGACAATAATTTTTGACAACAACCCACCCGTTCCAACTAACGACTGGGTGAATACTGTTGATACCATTAAACCAACAAGTGTAGTTCAGCCGCTTGCTGCCAATCAAACCGACACAACATTTGTGATTAATATCAACGGAAACGATGCGCATGCTGGCGTGATGGATTACATCATTTATGCTTCCATCAACGACAGCGCATTCAAACCGGTTGCCATCGGATTGCCTTATGACTCCATGCACTTCACCGGAGTGAACGGATGGCAGTATGAGTTCTTCTCGCAGGCGCGCGACTACGTGATGAATATTGAAGACACGCTTCATGTGCCTGATGCAGTAACGGTTGTGGTTGTGGGAATTGAAGAAGAGAATTCAGGATATTCCTTTGATGTGTATCCGAATCCATCTTCTCTCTCGGTGAATTTGTTCATCAGCACAAAATCACAAAAGGATTTTTCAGTAACTCTTTACAACATGCAGGGCGCGAAACAGAAACAATGGAAAGTGAACGCTAACCGTTCTGAAAAACTTTCTCTTGAAAATCTGCCGGCAGGAATGTATTACCTGAAAGCAACTTCTGATGAAAGAGAAATTCTCATCAAGAAAATTATTGTGATTAAATAAAAGTTTTAAGTTCAGCATAATATAGCCCTATCTGCTCCTGCAGCCGGGGCTTTTTGTTTATGAGCAATGTCATGTTTGGCAAAATCTTTTTTTTAATATGTTTGTAAGAATAAAAATTGACTGACTTTCCGGAAATGTATTTCATCTAATCAATCCTAAAACTATCAAGCAATGAACACAATTACATCTTTCATCCCTGTAACACTGATTACAGCGTTTACATTTTTTGCCAATTGCCTTTTACAAACTGCCAATTTATTTTCGCAGGTTCCTCAGGGAATCAACTATCAGGCAGTGGCGCGCAACACAACCGGAAATGTTTTAGTGAACCAAACAATCACCGTGCGGCTTACAGTTGAGCAAGGTTCTTCAGGAACTCCGCTCTATGTGGAAGTTGATACTGCAACAACAAACCAGTTTGGCTTGTTCACCATTAAACTCGGAATGCAAAATGCAGTGAGCGGAACTTTTAACACCATTCCATGGAACACAGGTGATAAATGGCTGAAAGTTGAAATGGACCCGAATGCTGGAAATAGTTTTACATTTATGGGTGAATCGCAACTTCTTTCCGT
>DATDOJ010000027.1:0-6373 GCA_035293345.1 Bacteroidia bacterium | reverse complement strand
GCACGGGGGACATGAAGGTGAACGAGAAGGACTACAAGGCGTATTTCCCAACCATCCTTCATCAGAATGTTGTCAACCAGGCGCAGGCGATTATCAACGCTGCCGGACAGTATGATGTGATTGCAAATGTTGAAGGTGGCGGCATGACAGGACAGGCAGAAGCCATCCGCCTTGCCATTGCCCGCGCATTAGTAGAAGCCAATCCGGAAAACAAACCCGCACTAAAAGCTAAAGGACTTCTCACCCGCGACCCGCGAATGGTGGAACGCAAAAAGCCGGGACAGAAAAAGGCACGGAAGAGATTCCAATTCAGCAAGCGTTAATCCAACTTTGAACTTTAAACTTTGAACTAAAAAATGCCAATAGTAGAATATCAAGACCTTCTCGATTCCGGAGCACACTTCGGTCATATGAAGAGCAAATGGAACCCGCGTATGGCTCCTTACATTTTTATGGAAGCCAAAGGCATCCACATCATTGACCTGAACAAGACCATTGCCAAGATGGAAGAAGCGGCAAACGCCCTTCGCCAGATTGCAAAATCGGGAAAGAGAATTTTATTTGTCGCCACTAAGAAGCAAGCACAGGAAGTGGTTTCGCAATGTGCGCAGCGCACGGGCATGCCATACATCACCGAACGCTGGCCCGGTGGAATGCTCACCAACTTTTCCACCATCCGCAAGTCGGTGAAAAAGATGAACAGCATTGACAAAATGAAAACAGATGGCACGTTCGACAACATCTCAAAGAAGGAACGCCTGCAGCTCGACCGGATGAAAATCAAGATGGCAAAATTCCTCGGCAGCATTGCAGACCTCAACCGTCTTCCCGCTGCTCTTGTTATTGTTGACATCAAACGTGAACACATAGCAGTTGCCGAAGCACAGAAACTCGGCATTCCGACTTTTGCCATCACCGACACAAACACCGACCCGACACAAGTTGATTTCCCCATTCCGGCAAACGATGATGCTACAAAATGTATCACCGTAATTATTGAAGCTCTCACCAAAGCCGTAGAAGAAGGACTTGCCGAACGCAAGACCGACCGTGAAATGGAAAAAGATAAGGAAGTAAGTGGCGAAGATGAAACAACGGATGGAACAAAATCATTTGTCACTGATGACGATGAAGAAGTGAAAGTGCTGGTTGAGAAAAAAGCACCGCGTGCAGCGCATCTTCGTCCGAGACGAGGCGGTCCTGGCGGAGCAAAGAAAACAGGAAAGGAATAAAAAAAGTTATTAAGAAATTAAGGGATTAAGTTATTGAGTAAAAAAATACTCTCGTCACCTTAATAACTAATAACTCAATAACCCGGTAACTATTTTGAACACAGACATGACAACATTAACTATTACAAGTGCAGACGTAAACAAACTCCGCCAGCAAACCGGCGCGGGGATGATGGATTGCAAAAAAGCATTGATGGAAGCCAACGGTGACTTTGAAGCAGCAATAGATTACCTCAGAAAGAAAGGACAGAAAGTTGCCCTTAACCGCTCCGACAAAGAAGCAAAAGAAGGATACATTTATGCCCGCACAACAGCAGACGGAAAACGCGGAGCGATTATTATGCTCAACTGCGAAACCGATTTTGTTGCCAACAACACGGACTTCATTGCTTTCGGAGAATCCATCCTCAACGCAGCGCTGGAGAATAATCCGAAGACCGTTGACGATTTGAAAGCACTTTCCATAAACGGAAAATCAATCACCGACCTTTTGTTTGACCAGATTGGAAAAATAGGGGAGAAGATTGAGTTGTCGAAATATGAATCTGTCGAAGCGCAAAAAGTTGTTGTGTACAATCATCCGGGGAATCGTCTTTCAACGGTAGTTGGATTCAGTTCTCCGTCTGTAAGCGATGAAACCGGAAAAGATGTTGCGATGCAGGTTGCAGCAATGGCTCCCGTTGCCATAGACAAAGATGATGTTGACAAAACGATGCTTGAACGCGAAATGGAAATCGGCAAAGAGCAGGCGCGCAACGAAGGCAAACCCGAAGCCATGATTGAAAAAATTGCTCTCGGAAAACTGAATAAGTTTTACAACGAAAGCACACTGCTCAACCAGGCATTCATCAAGGATGAAAAGAAAACCATCCGCCAACTTCTCAAAGATGTTCAGGACGGACTGACGGTGACTATTTTCAGACGATATAAATTAGGAAACTAAGAATAGAAAATGGAGAGACAAAATGTTCTCTCTTTTTTTTTGTAGTTTTCGTACGGGAAAATTTAATGCTTGGCTCTCAACTGAACCATACTGAAAATGAAAATCACAGAAGAATTAAAAAAACGAAAAGTTCCGATTGTTCGAATTGACAAGTCGCTGAATAAATATGACGACATTGTTTTGTTCCCCGATAAGTTGGAGAAAGCAAATGAAATGTTGCGAAACGTTGGGCTGCCAAAACAGTGGACTAAGAAAAGCGCTCGCTAAAAAAATGGAAACTAAGAATTGAAAAAGGAGAGAAAAAATGGCATCTCTTTTTTTTTGTAATTTGCGTGTGTAAAACATTTCAACATTGAAAAAATTTCTGACAACGATTTTGATTTTGACTTGCGGACTTTGCAACGGACAAAATCTTGTACCTAATCCAAGCTTTGAAGTTTTTGATACATGCCCTAATTATTTATTTCAAGTTCAAAGAGCCATTGGCTGGTTTGGAGCGAATGGAACAGCAGATTATTTCAATTCTTGTTTTGTTTATCCAGGGACAGGATGGAATGTAAGCGTTCCAACTAATTGGGTAGGTTATCAGCAAGCTTATGATGGAAACGGCTACATGGGAATGGCAACTTTTATTGAACCAGATAGCTCTACAATTGGAATTAGAGAAGCAATCGGAATTCAATTGCCGACTCCATTGGTTGCGGGGACAAAATACTTTGCTTCCTTTTATGCAAGCTTGACAAATAATGCTATCATTTATCACGGTTGCGGTTCAAATAAGTTAGGAATAATGTTTTCAAATACACAATATCTTGCAAGCTTAACGACAAATGTTATCCCATTAAATAATCAATCGAAAGTTTTTACTGATTCTATTATTTTAGACACTCTTAACTGGATAAAAATTTCAGGCAGTTTTATTTCTGATTCTAACTATTCCTATATGTATGTTGGCAATTTCTTTCAGGATTCATTAGTAAGTTTCATTGCGGACTCTGTTTTTAATGGTTGGTCTCATTACTATGTTGAAAATATTTGTTTATCAACCGACTCAATGACTTGTAATTCAGAAGTTGGAATTAATGAAGTGGAAAATAGAGAACAATCACTTTTGTTTCCAAATCCGTTTACTGATGAAATCAATATCTCATTAAAAAGAAACGAACTTATAGAGGTAACTTTATTTGATATTACTTCAAGAAAAATTTTGCAAAAGAAATTTATAAAATCCGTTTCGATAAACACAGAACAACTTGCAAAAGGAATTTACATTTACCAAGTGCGAAATGAGAAGGGAATAATTAAGAATGGAAAGATTATTAAGCTATAATCATAAAAGATTGCCATAACAAAAATCTTGACGACAATATTTTAATTTAGCCGACTTAACGCACGCCTTAAACACCCATGAAATACAAACGAGTCCTCCTCAAACTCAGCGGTGAGTCGCTGATGGGCAAGCAACAATTCGGAATTGACCACCATCGTTTGTCAGAGTATGCAGAAGAAATAAAATCTGTAGTAGACAAAGGACTTCAGGTTGCCATTGTCATTGGCGGAGGAAATATTTTTCGCGGAGTGCAAAACCAAAATGATAACGGAGTGATTGACCGCGTGCAGGGCGATTACATGGGAATGCTTGCCACCGTCATCAACAGCATGGCGCTGCAGAGTGCGCTGGAACGTGTCGGTGTAGACACGCGTCTTCAATCTGCCATCAAGATGGAACAGATTTGTGAGCCTTACATCAAACGCAGAGCCGTGCGCCATCTTGAAAAAGGAAGAGTGGTAATTTTCGGAGCAGGTACGGGCAATCCTTATTTCACTACAGACACAGCCGCGTCACTCCGCGCAATAGAAATCAGCGCTGACGTGATTCTGAAAGGCACGCGCGTTGACGGAATTTATTCTGCCGACCCTGAGAAAGATTCTTCTGCTGTGAAGTACGACACCATTTCTTTTGACGAGGTTTACAAAAAAGGATTGCGTGTGATGGACATGACTGCGTTCACCCTTTGCAACGAAAACAAACTTCCCATCATTGTCTTCGATATGAATAAAAAAAATAATCTCCTTCGTGTTGTGAGCGGAGAAACGGTGGGGACTCTAGTGGAGTTTTAAGTATGGATTTAAATTTTAAATGCAGATTCGTAGATTAAAACATTTTATAAATCCTAATCTGCGAATCTGCGGCAACTTTTTTTGAAATAGTTTTTTCAGGTTTATTATTTTTACATCCCGAAACAAAAAATTAATTTTATGATAGACGTAAACAAAGTCATCAATGACACACGCGCACACATGCAGAATGCGATTGTGCATCTTGAAACGGAGCTTGCAAAAATTCGTGCGGGCAGAGCAAACCCGAGTATGCTGGAAGGCATTCATATTGATTACTATGGAGCCAACACACCGCTGAGCCAGGTGGCGAACGTCACAACGCCCGATGCCAAGACAATTGTCATCCAGGCATGGGACAAAAATGCAATGGCGCCTATTGAAAAGGCAATCCTTGCTGCCAACCTCGGCTTCACTCCCGTGAATGACGGAAATGTTATACGCATCAACATGCCCACACTGACCGAGGAACGCAGAAAAGAATTGGTGAAGAAAGCGAAAGCGGAAGGCGAACATGCACGTGTGACGGTGAGAAATATCAGGCGCGATGGAAATGAGTTAATTAAAAAAGAAATCAAAGCGCACCTGCCCGAAGATGTTGCAAAAGATGCCGAACATAAAATTCAGGAGATGACGGATACGTTTATCAAAAACATTGACAAGCACCTTGAAGCAAAAGAAAAGGAAATTATGACGGTGTAATTTTCTGTTGATTTATGAGAGGCCCGCGCGTGAGGGAGGCCTCGCATCTTTCTGAAAACAAAAAACCTCAAAACTTACGGGCTCTGAGGTTTCTAAAAAATCATCAAATCAACAAGAACTTAACATGAAAACAGTTATTCTAACGTCTGTGTTTTTTTAAGGTTACATTTTCATTCATTATTTTTTTATTAGCGATTGCTGAACAATTAGTTTTCAATTCGGAAATTTTCAATTTGTATTTTCGTCCGCCCAACTCTAAACTCCAAACTCTAAAACTAAGAACTTTTTATAAGCCAACGTAGCTCAGATGGCCAGAGCAGCTGATTCGTAATCAGCAGGTCACCGGTTCGACTCCGGTCGTTGGCTCAGAAATTTTTTTCCCCGACCCGCCATACAATTATTGAACGGTCATCACTTCCGGAAATTAAAAAATTATTTTCCGTCCACAGCAAGGTATTCACCGAGTTCAGATGCCCGCTGAATTTTTCTTTGTCGAGCCGAAGAAGTATTGATGCGTCATCCGCATTCCACAGCTTTACTGTTTTATCGCGGCTGGCTGTTGCGAAAAAATTTCCGTCAGGACTGAAAACGATTTTATAGATGGCATAATTGTGCGCAGGAATTTCTGTAAGCATCTGAAAGTTTTCCGCACTTTTCCAAATCCGCAAATGCGCATCGCGCCCACCGCTGAGGAGATGTTTTCCATCGGGATGAAACTTCACGCAGTTTGTGGAAAGTTCGTGTGCATCCAGTCGTTGAAATTCTTTTAATGATTTTGAATCGTACAAAGAAATTGTTCCGTCACCGCAGGCGAAGGCAATCAATGTTTCTTCTTTATTGAAGTCAACACTCCGCACTTTGGCATCGCAAAGTTTCTGCTGAATGATTAACTGAAATGTATCCGCATCCCATGCTGCGAATGTTCCGTCCCCCGAAGTGGTGAGGAAGAAATTATTATTCGGAGAATACTTTATGTCGAACACTCCTGCCTTATGCAGCGTGATGTTTTTGATTTCGTTTTTACTTTTCAAATCAATGACATGAGATGCTCCTGTCAGTTCCCCGATGACAAGCAGATTCTTTTGAGCAATAAAACACAGAGAATAAACTGTTGACTGCGCCATGATTATGGCTTCCGGCTGCTGCCGGTTCATAATATCCCAGCGCGTTACATACCTGTCGCCTCCGCCTGAGAAAAAACAATTACTCTCCTCTGAGTGTTCGAGTGCGTAAACAGCTCCCTGGTGTCCCGTCAGGGGATGGAGTTTTTCAACGGATAATTTTTCAGGGGACATGGCTGGTTATGAGTATCAAAATATTTTTACATTTGCCCGACTAAAACAAAAACTATGTGGACTGACTTCTGGAATCTCATTGC
>DATDOJ010000026.1:0-6853 GCA_035293345.1 Bacteroidia bacterium | reverse complement strand
ATTTTTTTAGCAAGCCGCTCGCTGAAAAATTGTTAAGGGAACATCCAAAAGCAGATTTACTCATTGGCAATAATGTTTTAGCCCACGTTCCGGATATCAATGATTTTGTGACAGGATTAAAAATGTTCTTAAAAGAAGATGGTGTTATCACCATGGAGTTTCCGCATCTGCTTCAGTTGATTGAACACTGCCAGTTCGATACCATTTATCATGAACACTTTTCATACTTGTCTTTTACCACTGCGGAAAAAATATTCGCAAAACATGGATTGACTTTATTTGATGTGGAAGAAATTCCAACACATGGCGGGTCACTAAGAATATATGCGCAGCATAATGAATACACTGCGTCAAGAGGCGTTGAGCAATCTATTTACACGTTGAAAGAAAAAGAAAAATCGGAGAGAATAACAGATGCTGATTGTCACCTGGTGTTTCAGCAAAAAGTAAAGAAGGTGAAATTTGAACTGCTTGACTTTATTATCCATCAGAAAAAAGGCGGAGTAAAAATAGCTGCGTATGGTGCAGCCGCAAAAGGAAATACATTACTTAATTACTGCGGAATTAAAAAAGACATGATAGATTTTGTAATAGATATATCACCACATAAACAAGGGAAATATTTGCCAGGAAGTCATATCCCTGTTGTTCACGAGGATGAATTAAGAAAACAAAAACCGGAATTTATTTTGATATTGCCATGGAATATTCAGAATGAAATCATGGAACAATTGGCTTATGTAAAAGAATGGAAAGCAAAGTTTGTTATTGCAATTCCGGAATTAAAAATTATTCAATCCTAAATCCGATGAAGATTCTCGTTACCGGTGCTACCGGCTTTTTAGGAAATTATGTTGTCAATGATTTTCTTGAAAACGGAATAGATGTTATAGCTACTTCCCGAAGTGAATCGAAAGCAAAAACATTTAAATGGTTTGATAAAGTTGAATATGTTCCTTACAATATAAATGATTCACAAAAGCCGGATGATAATTTGTTTCAATACTTCAGGAGTCCTGATAAACTGATTCATCTGGCATGGGAAAATCTGCCTAACTACACCGAATTATTTCATATTGAGAAGAACTTATTTCCGAATTATTATTTCCTGAAAAGGATGATTGACGGAGGTCTGAAGGATATTACGGTTACCGGAACCTGTTTTGAATATGGTATGCAGAATGGTTGTTTGAGTGAATCAATTCCATCCGGTCCGAAAAATTCTTATGCAATTGCCAAAGATATTTTGAGGCGGTTAGTTAATGTCCTTAATGCGAAGGAACCATTTTCATTTAAGTGGATACGGCTATTTTATATCTATGGGAAAGGACAATCTGACAAATCATTATTCACGCAAATGGAGAAGGCAATTGAACATGATGAAAAAGAATTCAGGATGTCGGGCGGAGAGCAAGTGAGAGATTTTTTACCGGCAGAAGATGTGGCTACAATTATCAGGAAAATAACTTTGTCCAATTCAAATTTAGGAATCGTTAACTGTTGCAGCGGCAAACCGCAAACGATAAAATCATTCGTAGAAAAATATTTTTTTGAAAAAAAGAAAAATATAAAATTAATCTTGGGATACTATCCTTACCCCGATTATGAACCTATGGAGTTTTGGGGTGACGCAACCAAACTGAATACAATCATTAAGCAATTTAAAACTGGAAATCCGCTATGAGCGAAATCAGCTATTCTAAAATACTGACTATTTCTATTCCCACTTTTAACAGGGGAATTTTAGTAAGGGAATTGCTGGAGAATATTACCGGGCAGGTTTCAAAACATAAACTTGAAAATAAGATTGAAGTTCAAATTACAAACAATGCATCTTCGGATAATACAGAGCCAATAATTCAGAGTTATTCATCAAAGCATAATTATATTTTTTACACGAAGAACGAAACCAATATCGGACTTGGTCCCAATGTTCTCAAGTGTATGTTTCTTGCCAATGGAAAGTACTGCTTATTGCTTGGTGACGATGACAGGTTAAAACCGGATTCACTGCCGCAGCTCATCGCTTTCCTCGAAGAAAATCCGGATACAGGATTGCTCATTGACACGGCAAATAATAAAAAGGATAAGGTAAACAAGCCCACTCAACTAAATCTTGTTCAGATGTTAGAAAGATATTATTATTTTATGGGAAATGCAGGTGTCTTTGTGGTGCTGTCATCTTACATTAAGGAAAACTATGAAAACCGAAACTTCAAAGGAATAAGTTTTTCATGGCCTCAAACACAGTTCATGATTATGAGTTCATATAAACACCCTGAAAAAAAAATTCAACTCGATAATTTTAATCTGGTAGGGGAGTCCGAACATACTAATATTACCTTGTACAACTCATATTACTTATGGAAGGTTGCCTATTATGAATTGGTTGTGGATATTGAAAATATCAGGCAAGGGGTAAGTAATGAAGTTGTACGGGCGGCAAAAAAATATTTTTCAAACCATGCGATTCAAAACTTCTACAACATTCTTCAATGCGGAGTGTTTATTGATGATGCAGAAACAAAAGTTAAAACCCGCAAGCATATTTTAAGTCACCTTACTCACTTTAGCTTCAAAGAAAAAATCCTGCTTAATATAATTGTTATGGTGCTTTGGCTGCCTGATTCTTTGTCGAAGAAATTTTCAAATCTTTTTATTTATTTAACAAGAGGAAGCAAGGGCTTGGAAAAGAAAAATAATTTTGTTAAGCATGAAAAGAAAAAAATGGAATTAATTAAAAGTAAAAAAGAAACGATTATCAGGGATTTTTCTTATGAAGGCGCTGCTGATTGAAATGATACTCAAATTTATATTTTGAAGCATGAATGATTTGGAAAAATATTTCCGCGAGAACAACTCTAATCTGGTAACGAAATGGATTCATTATTTCGATATTTACGACAAGCATTTCAAAAGATTCAGAGGCAGGGAAATTGTTGTGTTGGAAATTGGCGTATTCCACGGTGGCAGTTTGAAGATGTGGAAAGATTATTTTGGTAAAGACGCCAAAATTTACGGGATAGATATTAACCCGAACTGCAAAGCGTTTGAAGAAGAAAACATTAAAGTTTTTATTGGCTCGCAGGGCGACAAAGCATTTCTTTCAGAAGTCAGGAAGTCAATCCCTAAGATAGATATTTTGATTGATGACGGAAGTCATAAAATGTCCCATCAAATAATCACCTGTGAAGAAATGTTTGACCACATCAAAGATGATGGAGTTTATTTGTGTGAGGACGTACACACTTCGTATTGGTTAAATTACGGAGGCGGACATAAGAGGAGAGGCACTTTCATTGAATACAGTAAAAATTTTATTGACTTATTAAATGCTCATCACTCAGAGCAGAAGTCCTTGCAGGTAAATAAATTCACAGAGTCGGTTGATTCCATCCATTATTACGACAGTGTAGTGGTGATTGAAAAGAAAAAAAGAAATAAGCCGTACTATGAATCTACCGGAGATTTTCAATATCAGGATGTTGTTGAAAGAAAGAGTCCTTTGGTTAGAATAATCAGACGCAACGGATTAAAAGTTTTAAAAATCATGAACAGAGTTTTCAGATTCTTCAGGATGCAGGGATTTGGTCGGAGATAATTCACAGTTTCAATTATTTTCTGATTATGAAAAACTTTTCTTTGCCGTGATGCTCGTCACCTTGTCGCTGCCTGTTGTTATTACAAAACCGTGTTCAGATATTTTTATTTTTATGACCAGGGGAAAACCGGGATTGAAAAAGAAAAATGATTTTGTCAGAAAAGAATTATTGAAAAAAGAAAAGGCAAAGCAGCAAAAATTTTCCACAGTGAGAACACTTGAATTTGAAAACTTATTTAGCTAATATTTGGCAATCATAATTTTTATCAATTATTTTACTTCACTAAAAAAAATACAGCCATGAAAAATTCACTGACAAAATTATTCTTATTGCTTACTCTTGTTATCCCGGCAAATAATACGTCTGCCCAATATGTTTGGGACCAGATGGCTGACTTTGGCGGAGGCATCCGCGAACAGGCATTCGGGTTTTCGATTGGCAGCTACGGATATGCCGGCACGGGCAGAAACCCCGCAGACCAAACTGACTTCTGGCGCTACGACCCTGTTTCAAATTCCTGGTCGCTGATGGCGCCTTATCCGGGTTCGGGAAGATATGGCATGGTTGGATTTTCAATAGGCAATTACGGCTATGCTGGCTTGGGCTGGATTGGACCGGGTGGCGGAGGTAATCAATTTAAGGACTTCTGGCAGTATGACCCTGCATCAAATACCTGGATTCAAAAAAATGATTTCGGAGGAACAGCACGCTATTCGGCAGTTGGCTTTGCAATAGGCACGAAGGGCTATGTCGGTCTTGGTTTTTCTCCTTTACAAAATGATTTTTGGGAATACAATCCGGTTACTGATGCATGGACACCAAAAAATAATTTTCCTCTTGTCAGACAATCAGCAATTGGATTCGGAATCGGCAGCATGGGTTATGTTGGCACCGGCTACAATAGCGGTACTACATACAGAGATTTTTATGAATACAATCCCGCCACTGATACATGGACTCCAAAAAGCGATGCACCCGGTTTGCTGAGAAGGAATTCCGTTGCCTTTGTTATTAATAATAATGCATTTCTCGGAACAGGTTATAATGATACGACTTATTTGACGGACTTTTACAAGTATGACCCGGTTAACGACCAATGGTCAACAGTAGCGAGCATTGGAGGAGTACCACGTTACGCAGGGTTTGCTTTTTCAATTGGTAACTATGGATATTCCGGCACAGGTGCCTACGGTGGAATTGCAATCCCCGTTAAAGTTTCTGACTTCTGGCGCTTCGGAGATTGCAGCGAAGGAAATGTAAGCGTGCCGGAAAATAATTCAGGAGGCAGTAAGATTTACATGTCCGTGAGCAATGACCCGTTGAAGGGAATTATTCTTAATTACGATTTGCGCGGGGAAAAAAATGCCGTGTTTAATTTTTACGACAGCATGAGCAGGTTAGTCGCATCCGTCAATCTCATTCCGACAACCCATACGATGAATGTCGCTTTGCTGCCAAGCAAAGGAGTGTACTTTTATTCAGTGACGAACAGTGAAAAAACTCTTGACAGCGGCAAGGTGGTTTTGTATTGAGAGAAAGGAATTTATATTTGAAAAGATTATTTTACAAAAGCACTTCTTCCCGGTTAAAGCAGACAGGTTTTTCAGCACCATGAATAGCCGCTTCAAATTCACAGCAGCGCTTTTCTTTTTTATTTTGTTTCCGGTTAACATTTTATTTGTCCGGGCGCATCCTTCAAAAATAAATCCTGCTGGGCAGGAAACAATTGTTCACGTTGTTAAGAAAAGTGAAACTGTTTTCAGCATAGCTAAAAAATATAAAGTCACTACGGCTGAAATAAAAAAATGGAATAAGCTGAAAGGAAATAATATCAGAGTGGGACAGAAGCTGATAGTGGGTTACTCAAAAAAGAAGCCGGCTCTCTCAGTTAAAACGATTCAGAAAACACCTCAGCCGCTACGACAGTTAGTCAGGCGAATTCCTGAAGTTAAGAAAGCGGAGCCACCGCCAGCACAAAAGCAGGTTCTGCAGGAAAAAAAGAAAGAGAAAGTTCCGGAGCCGTTTAATGCGAAGATGAAAAATATTTCGGAAGAAGGATTTGCTTCATGGATTGATGACGAAGATATTAACACAGGAAAATTTTTGGCGCTGCACCGTACCGCTCCGGTGGGAACAATTATTAAAGTCACCAACTATGCAAATAAGAAAAGCGTTTATGTGAAAGTGGTAGGGAAAATTCCTGCGAGGGAGGAATTGAATGTAATACTTATTCAGCTTTCAAAGACAGCAACCGACAAATTGGAAGTGCGCGAAGCCCGCTTCAATGCGGTGCTGAATTATTCGGTGCCGGAATAAATTAATTTTCTTCATTTAGTAATCCCTATGGTGTGAATGTTGCACCTCCCACACTATCCCTGCTTGCTCCCGTCACCGATTTCAGAATATTAATCTCATTTCTCATCCGCAGCACTCCAAGAAATGCAAACACAAGCGCTTCTTTAAACTTGATAATTTCTTCTGAGGGCAGGATAATTTCATGATGCGTTTTTTCTTTGAGCACTTCAACCAAAAATTTGTTGAACGCACCGCCACCGGTGAGCAGAACTTTTTGTACGGAAGAATTTCCATGGTTTATTGTCTCTGAAATTTTCTCAACGATGTGCTCCGTGCAGGTTCGGAGTTTGTCTTCCTGCGAAACAGCGGAAGAGGAGAGAAGAGGGAAAAAACATTCTGCGATGTGTTCATTGCCGAGTGATTTTGGTCCCGCTGTCCTGGAATTGTAATAGCTGAATTCATTCAGGCGATTGAGTAGTTCTGTAGAAATATTTCCTGCCCGCGCTGATAAACCGTCCTTGTCAAAATCAG
Organism: Bacteroidia bacterium; assembly: GCA_035293345.1. Taxonomy (GTDB): domain Bacteria; phylum Bacteroidota; class Bacteroidia; order AKYH767-A; family 2013-40CM-41-45; genus 2013-40CM-41-45. The sequence continues at coordinate 425 of DATDOJ010000026.1, read as the reverse complement.
GATTGTGACCTTCGCAAAGTTTGTTCAGTAATTGATTGGCAGGGCAGATATCAAATGCGATTCGCTGATTATTTTCTTCAAAGGAAATATTTGCAATGCCCCCGATATTGACACAGTAATCATATTCACTAAAAAGAATTCTATCGCCAATGGGAACGAGCGGAGCGCCCTGACCGCCAAGCGCGACATCCCCGCTGCGAAAATCACAGACTACAGTTAATCCTGTTTCAGCAGCGAGCGAAGCACCATCGCCAATCTGCAGCGTGAACCTTTGTTCGGGCTGATGAAATATGGTGTGCCCGTGAGAGGAAATAAAATCCGTTTTGTCATTTCCTCCAGATAAAAATTGGTTTATGATTCCTCCGAGATAATGTCCGTATTCAACGTTCAACCCTGTGAGTTCGAAACCCGGCAACTTTGTTGCT
>DATDOJ010000025.1:0-4725 GCA_035293345.1 Bacteroidia bacterium | reverse complement strand
CCCACCAGGCAAAAGCTTTTACAATACTTGCTCCGGTGGGAATGCCGCTTATCATAAGATTACAAGGTAACCCTGCCCCCATCTGCAATGCAAACCGGGTGGTGATGTGTTTCGATGCCTGAACATAATTTAATCCACAAGCGCTGTAGTTAAATGTCTCACCCAAATAATTGTTCCCGTCCCTCACACCGAAATTGCTGTGCCCATTACAGGTGCCATCATTATTTTGTATGACAGGTTGCGCGAAGCAAACAATTCGCTGCAAAATGCAAACAGAAAAAATAAATCCGAAGAGTAGTTTCCTTTTCATGATTTTATTTTTTAGAAACTTAATTTCACGCATCAAAGCTATAACAAAAAAGAACTCCGGCTCTACTTTCCATTCTCCACTAAATTTTCTTCACCAGATTCTCCTCAATAAAATTTTTTCCTTCATCGGTAATCACATACGCGCCTCGCTTATGCGAACCTTTCCAGCGGATGAAGCCGGCTTTGCGCAGTGCGCCCGCCTGGCGGTAGCCGGTAATTTTGTTTAGTTTGAACAAGCTGCGCAGATGCACTGCAGATAGTGTAGGGTGCTTGTGCAAAGGAAGGGATGCTGACCTCCGTCAGAATGACAATAAGCAAGAGTGTAATTTTATTTTTCATGCATTCAGGATTTTGAAATCATCAGATGTAAAACTACTCATTTCCCCACACAAAAAAAATCCCGCCTCGCAGCGGGATGCTTTCTCCTTTTTTCACGCTAACGAAAAAAACTTTTAAGGCACCGTTACCTTAATCGTGTCCGACACCTGCCCGATGAGCTGGTTGTCTTTGTTCATGTACTGAAGAATATACTCGCGGTTTTCCGGCTTGGTGATGTCGAGGTTGTCGCGGTTGTCATTGTATGGCGAGTTGGTGTCCGTTGCCAAATCGGTGAACACCGTTTCCGCTCCGCGCTTGCTTTTGATTGAAACCTGTTTCACTTCCTGGGGTTTTGTAAACTCGATGGTCACCTGCCCGCCCTCGTAAATGGCTTCGGCTTCCGGCTTGGCGGTGGTCGGGTCGAAGGTTGACTCCGCTCCCTCGATGCCGATGGTGTTTCCGAGGGCTTCGCTGTAGCCGGTGGTTGTCTTCAGGTTCTGGTTGTAGGGGCGCAGCGAGAGGAGCGTGTCTTTGAGGGCTGCCTTGAAAATACTGGATTTGGAAAGCGCCAGGGCTTTGGTGTTTTTCCAGTCCGTAAATTTTGTGCGGCAGTCATTGATTTTCAGTTTCACCGCATCGGCATGAGTGAGCGGTAATAATAATGCTGCCAGAACGGCTGCAATGTTAGCGAGCCAGGTTGCGAACCAGGTGTCCTTCGCGTCAATTTTCTTGGGAAAATAATCTTGTTTTGCCATTGTGTTTTTTTGTTTAAAATTGTTTTATGTGACTCCTAACGCAGATTTGAAAATTTTATTATCAATAAAAGCAAAATATTTTACAAACCACATAATTTGCCAAAATTCGCACATCTGAACAAAAAAGATGTACGGAAGATTACTTCCGCTGTACGACATTTCATTTCTACCGTACGGTATTTTACTTCTGCCGTACGGTATTTCATTTCTACCGTACGGCATTTCATTTCTGCCGTACGGCATTTCATTTCCGCTGTACGGAAGATTGCTTCCTCCGTACGACATTTCATTTCCGCTGTACGGAAGATTGCTTCCTCCGTACGGCATTTCATTTCCGGTGTATGCCAAATCATTTCCTGCGGACAGCGGATTGTTTTTACGGTAAGACAGAAATAACATTTCGTATGGCAACTCCATATCAGCATAAAACAATTATTTTTGAACGCAAACAATTTCTTACTCAATAACCCAATAATCCAATAACTTCAACGTGTTTCCTATCAAAGATATATCTGAACTCACCCGCCTCTGCTCCCAGGTGAGGCGCGACATCATCCGCATGACACATGCCGTGCAAAGCGGGCACCCGGGCGGCTCGCTCGGCTGCACCGAATTTTTTGTGGCTATGTATTTCAACATCCTGCGCCACAACTCTTCAAATTTTTCCATGGACGGAATCGGAGAAGATGTTTTCTTTTTATCCAACGGACACATCTCTCCCGTTTGGTACAGCGTGCTTTCGCGTTCGGGATATTTTAAAACAGAAGAACTCAACACGTTCAGAAAAATAAACTCACGCTTGCAGGGACATCCTGCCACACACGAAGGACTGCCCGGAGTGCGCGTGGCAAGCGGTTCGCTCGGGCAGGGACTGTCCGTTGCCGTTGGCGCAGCGCTGGCGAAAAAATTAAATCACGATGTCAAATTTGTTTACTGTTTATGTGGCGATGGCGAAATGGAAGAAGGACAAATCTGGGAAGCAGTGATGTATGCCGGGGCGAAAAAAGTGGACAACATCATTGTCACCGTTGATGTGAACAATCAGCAGATAGATGGTAAAGTTGAAAACGTGATGCCTTATGGCGATTTGAAACCCAAGTTCGAAAGTTTCGGATGGAACGTTCTCACCATGAATGGCAACAACATTACAGAAGTTCTCGACACAATAAACAAAGCGCAAACGCTCACGGGAAAACAACAACCCGTTGTCATCCTTATGAAAACCGAAATGGGACATGGCGTTGATTTCATGGTGAATAATTATAAGTGGCATGGCGTTGCCCCCAACGATGAGCAGGTGCAGAAAGCATTGGCGCAATTAGAAGAAACGCTTGGTGACTATTAATCAGAAAATATTTCAGCGATAGATTTCGTTTAAAGAAGAATGAATTTAATTCTAATGCTTAGGAAAAACAGGGTGTTCATTTCGAATATAAAATTCTGCATTCTGCATTCTGCATTCTGCATTTTATTCTTCCCTTCTTTTTCATTCGCCCAAAAGCCGCAGGCAAAGAAACCAACGTTTACCCGCATCGAATTTCTCTTTGACGCCTCCCAAAGCATGTTCGGCAAATGGCAGAGCGGAACCAAGATGGATGTGGCAAAGAAGCTGATGAACGAATTGCTCGACAGCTTGCGCTATGTCGAGAACCTTGAAGTTGCATTACGGGTATTCGGTCATCTGAAAAACTATCCTCCTCAGGATTGCGATGACACGCAGCTTGAAGTTCCTTTCGAGCAGGATAATTTTTTCAAGCTGAAAGCAAAAATCAAATCGCTGATTCCGAAAGGCACCACACCTATCGCGCGTTCCCTCGAAGCGTGCGGAGGCGATTTTCCATCCGACACCACGCGCAACATCATCATCCTGATTACTGACGGCATTGAAGAATGTAATGGCGACCCGTGCGCGGTCTCGCTCGCGCTTCAGAAAAGAGGAATTATCCTGAAGCCATTCATCATCGGGCTGAATATTTCGGAAGAAATGAAAAAGACATTCGACTGTGTGGGATTATATTTCGATGCGACCAACGAAGTGCAGTTTAAGAATGCGCTGCGCATTGTAATCTCGCAGGCGCTGAACTCTACAACGCTGCAGGTGAACCTGCTCGACATTTACAACAACCCGACAGAAACCAACGTGGCGATGACGTTTTATGATGTGCTCACGGGAGCGATGAAATATCATTTCGTCCACACACACAACTCACGCGGATTGCCTGACACGCTCCGCCTTGACCCGCTCAGTTCTTACAATATCGTTGTGCATACGATTCCTTCAGTGAAAAAGGACTCTGTCACACTCACTCCCGGCAAACACAACACCGTTGGCATTGATGTTCCGCAGGGTTTTCTGAATCTGAAAGTTGACGGTAACAACGAGTATAAAAAGCTGCAGAGCATCGTCAGGAAAAAGGGACAAGCGGCTACCTTGAATGTGCAGGACTTTAATGCAACAGATAAATATTTAGTCGGGAAATATGATTTGGAAATTCTTACTACGCCAAGAATTACGCTCGATAATATTGACATCGCCCAAAGCAAAACTACCACGGTTCAAATTCCCCAGCCGGGATTAGTCACTATGCTGACAAACGGTCCTGGCTTTGGTTCTATCATGCTTGAAGAAAATAATTCGCTTGAACTTATTTACACCATGGATGAATACGCTACGAAAGAAACCATCGTGCTGCAACCCGGAAACTACCGCGTGGTTTACCGCCCGAAAAATTCCAAGGGTTCTGAATTCACGCTGACAAAAACATTCAAGATTACCTCAGGAACTTCTATAACCATTACAATAAATTGAAATGGAAAAAGTTATAGGTTATACGTTATTACTTATACGACTCCTCAGCGATTACGAAGCTTTTTCGTGTAACATATAACATATAACATATAACATGTAACATAATAATATGCCTCAGAAATTTACCATCCTCGATAAAAAAGATACACGCTCCGGTTTCGGTGCAGGACTGCTTGAAGCCGGAAAAGCAAATCCAAATATTGTAGCGCTCTGTGCCGACCTCACAGGTTCGCTGAAGATGGATGCGTTTGCAAAAGAATTTCCCGAACGCTTTTTTCAGGTTGGCGTTGCCGAAGCGAACATGATGGGGCTTGCTGCAGGGCTGACCATCGGAGGAAAAATTCCCTACACCGGAACGTTTGCAAATTTTTCCACCGGCAGAGTTTATGACCAGATTCGCCAGTCCATTGCCTACTCGGGAAAGAATGTAAAAATCTGCGCGTCACATGCAGGAGTCACGTTGGGCGAAGACGGAGCTACTCACCAGATTCTTGAAGACATCGGTTTGATGCGAATGCTGCCGGGAATGGTGGT
>DATDOJ010000024.1:0-11213 GCA_035293345.1 Bacteroidia bacterium | reverse complement strand
AAACTGTGCTGCATCACAATCATATCCTTGTCTCCTTCTTCCAACTTCCATTTTTTTTCTAAAAGCTGCTGAAGAATCTGCGCAGCAGATAAATTGTTTTGTGAAATTTTTTCGTTGCTGAGTATTCCCGTCCACTCAATTTTTTTTAGCTCATCGGAATTAATTTCTTCACAGCAGAACTCCGCTACCCGCTCTAAAATATTTTTTCCTGATGATGTTTTTGGAAGAAAAGATTCAACCCATCCTGCATACGTCATCGTGCCGGAGTTTTCAATCCTGCGTGAATCATCCGTCAATCCCAATTGCACAAACACATTCCATGCGCGGCAGAACCCTTCATAGCGAAGTGTTCCGCGGAGCATGGTTGAAATTCCTTCAAGCCCGTAAAGAGAAATATAACTCAGAGAATCACGGTTGGGGTAACCTTCCAGTGCGCTTACTCCCTCGACAGAAATTTTTTCCGTGTGCAGGAATAAGTCATGGTATTCAACCTCTTTTATTTTTCCATCAAGCAGATATTTCGCTGTGCCTTGTCCGGCAACAATAACATTGCGCGGATTCCATGTGAACTTATATCCCCATGGATTGTTGTTTGATTCGGGAGCAATCAACCCGCCCGTGTAGGAACGGAACTCTGTAATCTTTCTACCTGCATCATGAACGCTGTCAATAGTTTTCATAGCGCTCATGTGGTCTATGCCCGGGTCAAGACCGCATTCGTTGAGAAAAATTAATCCGCTGTTGTAAGCATCTTCGTGCAGCGCTTTCATTTCAGGAGAAACATACGATGCGGTGACAAGATGTTTCTTAAATCTTAAACAATCTTTTGCCGCAAGCAAATGCAGAGTGGGAGGGAGGAGAGAAATAACAAGGTCTGCTGCCGCAATTGCATGTTCACGCTGCTTTGCATTGGTTATGTCAAGTGCTGTTGCTTTGCCGTGGTTGTGATTACCAACATTCGACTGCGCTGCTTCAATAGAAATATCAGCAACCGTTATCTGCCAGACATGCACCGCAGCATTGTTCAGCAAATATTTAATGAGCACATGTGATGACTTGCCGGCACCAAGCAGCAGAATATTTTTCATTTATTGTTTATTGCGGCAGCGAAAATAACAGGAATGAAATTACTCCCGGAATATTTATAATTAAGCGATGTCTGAACTGAAAACCGAAAATGCCGGAGGTCAACCTTTCAGTAATAATTCAACCTGTAGAAATGATAAAGCCGTCTCGCCTGAGGCGGACGGCTTTTACTCCTTAATTTATCAATCTATTATTCCAGCTATGGAAGATTTACAGTTTCTTTATCTTTTGCCGTTTTTGCTTTCTCTGCAAATGTCCTTGAGTAGAGAACTACAGACCATCTTTCAATATCTGAAAGTTTAAGTTTGAAGGATGGCATCGGTTTTCTTCCTTCGGTGGTTTTCCAGTAAAGTTCACCATCAGTAATATTCACATATTTCTCAGAAGTAAAATCTCCACAAGAGATATCAATATTTTCTGCTTTTGTTCCATCTCCTTTACCTGTTTTCCCATGGCATGATTTGCAATGTTGCAACCATACGTCTTTTCCGGCAGCCAGAATACCTTCATCAGGTTTTATTGGGCTTACCATTTTTGCATTTTTTTCAGGACAAGGCCATGGCTTTCCTGCGGGCTTTTCGTCTGCTCCGGGCAGAGAATTTGAACCGGAAATAATAAAAGCGGTTGTAACAACAAATCCTATAAGGATCAGCGCTACGGTTTTGATTGATTTTTTCATTGTCTTTAGGTTTTAATTGTTAGTATATAAATTTTATTATTGAATTCGTGTTTATCATTTCAGGGCTCATAATCTAATCCGCTCTTTTTCATTCTGAAGAACAAAAGGAATAAGATATATCCCATTGTTCCCCAGATGCCGGCAATGATTGCGTTGGAAGTAATGATGAGATACAATGGGGCGTTTGATTTTGAAGCCCACAATTCTCTTTTGTTAAATGTTGTTTCAGATTTTGCTTTTATTCCCCATGGCACAACAACATGGTCTGATACAGATTCATCATCATCTAATTGAGCAATAAGAGTTATGTTACCAACTGAATCACCGGGAAGTTGTTTTTGGAAAATAGCTTTTGCCTCACCGTTTTCATCAGTTGTTTCTGTCAGTGCTAATGGAAGCAAGCCGAAAAATCTTTTAACATAAAAATTCACATCAGTACCCTTAACAGGTGTAGTGTCATTAACCATGACAACTGCATTGCAAATTTTTTGAGTGTCGTTTTCAATTACACTTAATTTAATTGTCGGCTCTCCGTCTTGTGCGAATAAAAATATGGGCATTGATAAAACAACTCCCGACAGAAGGGCTGCAAACAATTTACGTCTTACATAATTTTTCATACCTGTTCTTTTTTAACCGGTTTATTTATTTTCAGAATATTAAAGCCATCTCCTTCTGCCACTTCCCATATTGAAATGATTGGGAACAATCTTGAGAACACAGTTATTATTAGTAGCAAAGCGGCAAACGTTGCCACGACAATTGTCATCTCAACTATACTCGGAGAATAATGCATCCACGATTGAGGCACATCCTGAATAGGAAGAAATGGATGTGATAGTCCCGGAATAACTATCAGGTAGCGTTTGAACCATGCAGCTATCACAGCGAAGCCGGCAATGATTGTTAAAGGAAGCGGGGTTCTCATAACAGGCAGCATTGGAAGCACAGCCGGAATTGCAATACCAAAAAGTATCACCAGCCAATATGTTGGTGCGGTTTCTCCTGAGAACAAATCCAATAAATGATTGGCATGCATCGTGCTCATTTTATAAGATGGAACCAGGTATTCATTTATATTAAAATATAAATAACACAGGGACAGGAACACAAGCATCTTCCCTAAAAAATCAAAATGTTTATCGGTCAGATATTTTTCAAGCTTGTATGCTTTTCTCAAAACATAAACTGCAACTATCATTGCTGCTGCTCCGAGTGAAAATGCGCCCGAAACAAAATAGGGTCCGAAATTGGTGCTGTCCCATTCGGGGCGCAGCGTTGAGGCAAAAAGCCACGCTGTAACAGTGTGAATGGAAACGCCAAGCGGAATAACCAGTATCGCCAATATCTTTAAACTCTTCTTAACTATTTTCCATTGTTCAGGTGAACCCTTCCATCCGAATGAAAGTTTTCTGTACATCAATTTTTGCCAAGCGGGTTTGTTTGTAAGGCGATCTCTGCAAATAGCAATACCCGGCAACAGTGGAATAAAAAGCAAAAGGAAACTTGCAGTGATGTAAGTTAAAATAACAATTACATCCCATACAATTGGTGATTGAATTCTCCCGTAGATAAAAAGATAGTACAATCTTTCCGGTCTTCCCATTGCTGCTACGATACATACTCCTGCCAGCATGATGGAAGCCACTGCAATTATTTCTGCGATACGGCTTAATGGTCTGTACCACTCAAATTTTATTAACTTCAGCGTAGCCGACATCAGCGCTCCAATCAAACTCAGCGCAACATAAAATACAAAGGTTGAAATGTAAACTCCCCACATGGTGTAATCGCGTAGTGAAATGGTTTCGTATTTGCTTTTTGTTTCCTGAATGTAATAAGCATAAAGTCCTGCCAGACAAATGACAACCAGGAAACCAATCCATACTTTACCAGCTAATCCGATTTTTTGAATTGGATGAAGCAGTTCTTCTTCCATCAACCTGTATTTTTCCATTTGTCTTTTCTCAGTTTCAATTTTTTGCTTTTCATTATAAAGCATTAATTCTTTCTCCATTAACTTGTACTTTTCCTTCTGTCCGTTTTCAGAAATATTGTTTTGAATTTCTGTTTCACCGTTTCCGGATTCTGTTTTCAGCTTTTCCATAAAAATTTATTTTTTAATTTTCATCAGCTATCATTACTCTTCAGTATTTATTTTTTCTTTTGCTTCTTCAAACGGGAAACCCCTTTTATCAGGAGGCAGATAATATACTCTTGGCTTTGTTCCCAGAATATCGAACTGGCGGTATGCTGCCCTTTCCGTTAACAGTGTTGACAACTGGAAAATCTCTTCTCCATTGGTTACCGTATCTTCATTTTCATCACCATAAAATATTACACCGTTCGGACACTTCTTTACACATGCAGGAAGTTTCCCTTTCGCGCCTTCGCCCGGGCAGAAATCACATTTTGAAACCGTGCCAACAGCACTTGAATCACCCGTGTGGCATATATTTTTTTCGTCACCGTGTTCTTTAGAATATTCAACTTGTTTCGGTCTTCCGAAATTGAACGTCCTTGCAGAATAAGGGCAGGCAGCCATGCAGAACTTGCAGCCGATGCATCTTTCATTATCAATGGCAACAATGCCATCGCTTCTTTTAAAGGTAGCATCAACCGGACAAACTTTTGTGCAGGGCGGATTGTCGCATTGATAACAGAGAGTAGGAAACCAGTAGGGTGTTGCCAGTTCAACATCCTGCATTTTTTTTACCTTAATATATTCAATGGGAGGAAGAACATTATGCATTTCCTGGCAGCCCTCGACACATGCTCTTTTATTGGCGCATCGTGCCAGGTCAATAACCATTACAAATTTTTTTCCCGGAACTCCCTCTCTGATATTATTCTCAGGACTATGATTACCGGAAGTTTTTTTTATGTGCGAACTGTCAACCTCGATAAGTTTTCCATCGGCAGTTAATGCTTTAACTTTTTCTCCGGAATTCTCAGATGTTTCTCCCAGAAGTTGTGTTATTCCTGTTCCGGCTAAGGCAACTCCTCCTGTCAGAAGTCCTAATTTCAGAAATCCTCTGCGACTATCTGCTTTCTCATTCATGCTGTTCTCATTATTTTCATTTTCTGTTTTCATAACCATGTTTCTTTTATTTTCACAGAGCAAAATTCACTACAAATGAAACATTGAACACAGACCAATGCCGAACAAACAGAAGTTTGTGGTCTTTTTCAAAGGAGGCAATTGTCAGAAAAGGATGGCTTGGGTAATTAACGTAAGTTGCCACCTATGATTAGATTCCTCATTCCTCCCGATGAAAAATCGGGATTCATTCGGAATGACATTTTCGCAGAGGGAGAAATTATTGCGTTTTCGGGCATGCGCCCGAAATCGCTTTGCCTTCCCACAGCGCTGCTGTCATTCCGAACGCAGTGAGGAATCTCTCTTTTCATATGTAGCAACTTACGTTAAGAATAATGTACAATGGCTTCAGCCGAATAAATTTCTCTTCAATGGGGCTAAAGCCCTCATGACTTTTATTCGTAATCCACGACCCTGAAGGTCGTGGCTATTAATTTCAACTGACAACTTGAGTTAGTTAATGATTTCCGCGACTTCGATATTAATTTCCGTGGCTTCGACACTGATTTCCGTTTATGTAAATTTATGACTATCTAACGGAAGTTTATGACTGTCTTATGGAAGTTTATTACTATCTAACGGAAATTTATGACTATCTTACGGAAGTTTATGACTATCTTACGGAAGTTTATTACTATCTTACGGAAATTTATGACTATCTAACGGAAATTTATGACTATCTAACGGAAGTTTATGACTGTCTTACGATTCTCATTATCTTAGCTTAAATAAAGAAAATTTAATTGTTTTTGGCGATTAGGTAATTGGCTATTATTCCGAAAAAAAACCCGCAATGATAAAAACGATATATATCATTTGCGGGTTCGACCGGAGCCAACGAAGGTTCTGTCAATTCATGCTGAGCGGTTAGTGGTTCTTATAGAACACAGCATTTACCCATACTTCCATTTCATTTCCAACAGAGATTGACCAAACACCATAAGTTTTATTGTTTTGTGCAATCACATTATTTACTGCATCAGCTGCGGTCGGCACCGGGAAGAAAGGTTTTGTAGATGCGTTATCGATGAAATCGGACCTGTTAAATTTGAAAGAAGCTGTAAACCCTGCTCTGAGCTTATCATAGGTTCCATCATTGTTGGAATCGAAATCTCTCATACCGTTGAATGATAAATTCACGTCAATACTCTTGGTGATAGGTTCACCGTTCGTATGACCGGCAGCATTGAGCCATCTGTTAAACGTAAATGTACCATGCATGATATATCCGTCATGTGTGTCAATCGTGATGGAGTTGCAATGGAACTTAGCAGTATCCGATAAATGGTCAACCTGGGTTTTAGATGAATCCAGATATACAATTCCAACATAGTTCAGACCGCATTTTCCGTAACCATCCCTGCCGGGTTCACCTGTATTATAGGTAGATGTCTGAACCCAGAAATCGCAAACGGTTGCTCCGAGATTGGTTTCATCAAACTGAAACTCCGGAGTGAAGAGGAATTGGTTAAATCTCCCGGTCAGCATGGTTGATGAAAAGTCATAATACTTGGACTGCCAGTTTACATTAGAGTGCGATTTTTCAAATGTCCACGATGTGTCGAGCATTGCTGTGCCCGGCACAAAGACACCTGTGTCATTCGGGTCAAGGTAAACCGTGTCGTGAACGGGAACTTCAACGGTTATAGTTTCGGTTTCCTTTTTACATTGAGTGAATAAACTCAAACTCGCAAACATGATAAAGATAAGTGCGAACAATACTCCATTGTTTTTTTTAATTGTTTTCATTTTGTTTTGGTTTTTAAGGTTAGGTTAATTTTGGTTTTTATTTATATATTTTTAATTTGTATCGGTTGTTTCCTTGTGTAAAATTATTTTCGTTCAAATAATATATCAGAATTCACGGGACAAAATTGACAGCAAATGAAACATCAGGCACTGCCCGATGACGAACAAATAGAAGTTTGTGGTCTTCCTTAGAGTTGACAATTGTCAGAAACAGGAAACTGTTTATTAATTTAAAATATCGAATCATTAATGTGAAATAACCCAGGATATTCCTGAGCATCCAAAATGGAATTTGCAATGGAACAGAATGGGGTATAACAGGAATGTCTGTTAAAGATGAAATAGTTTTAACCGGACTGTTGTTATACACGGGCATATGGGTTGATTATTTTCTGTAATGCTTTTTGATCAATAAATATTCTGCTGTCATCCTTTATAATAATTTTTTCTTTTTTGAATTCAGATAATTGTTTACTTATCCTGTCCTCGCATATTGCCGTCAGGGCAGCAATTTCTTTTCTTGATAATATTATTCTGTAAGCTGCCTCATCTAATTTGTCTTTAAATAAATTAAGAAAAACAAGAAGCGAATTGGCTACTTTTTCCCTTACATTCATCTCTGCCATATTTCTTAAATCTACTTCTGTCTTTTTTAATTCTTTGACATAATCATGTAAAATAATTTGCAGCGAAGAGTTTGCCTGAACAACAGGAAGGAAGACATCTTTCTTTATATAACACAAACGTGTTTCCGTAAGTGCAGAGGCAGATAAAGTGTAATCCATATTCTCATGCGAACTCCAGAACCCAATCATATCTCCTTCTTTGGCAAAACGAATAACAAGTCCGTTGTTATGCAATCCTTCTTTCCACAGTTTAATGACTCCCGAATAAATAAAATATATCAGGAAAGAAGGTTGTCCCTCATGAAAAATCATTTCGCCTTTGCGGTAATTTGTGCAATTCATATTCTCAGAAAGAATATTACTTTGCTCCTGTGTGCAACATTGGTATAGTATTTTATTTTTAAAAAGAATACTATGCTTACTTTTTATTTCGTTACATACGTTCTTTTTAGTTAACATATTATAACTGGTAAAAGTGTTTACAGGTCTCATTTTATTTTCCCGAACCGGTGTAGTAAAAAAATCAAATACGTTTTATGTCTGTTATTAATGACGATTTACGTTGCAAAATTGACAGTATTAGAAACACCGAACACTGTCATGTGTCCAACTAAATATGGTTTTTGGGCTACAATAAAGGAGACATTTGTCGGACTTTGGAATAGCGAAAACCTTATTACGGGGATAAGATGCTCAGGAGTATTGAGCTTAAAAAATATTGCCTCGTCCTGTTTTCAGTAATTTTTATTGAGAAAAAACATATATCGCTCTGACCATTATCATGAATTATTTTATGTAATAGAATAATCTTTGCGATAAGTTTTTTGCCGGTTCAAATACTCAGGTTCAAATGAAAAGAAAAGTGTTTGTATTTTTTCAGGAATACCGGGTAAACTTTTTTCAAATGTAAATTCTATAAGATATGTTGTCCGATAATTACAGACATAACGATTTAAAATATATTGAAAGCATTTTTTTAAAAAACTATATTTTAAAAGATTATTTCACTCAGCAGCAGAAACAGGAAGCCGCTGAAAACATGAGGAGCGAAACTTATAAAAAGGAAGAAGTAATTTTTCACGAGGGGCAGCCATCTTTCCTGATATATTTTATTGGCTCAGGGATAGTAAAACTTTGGAAAGAAGGGATACATCATGTTGAACAAACCATTCGTTTCGCTAAGGAAGGAGATATGTTTGGCTTCTGGGGTTCCCTTGAAAACAACAGCTACTCTTTATCTGCCACTGCGCTTACGGATGTCCAATTATGTTACGTCAAGAAAGACCTCTTCCTGCCTATGGTTCAGGACAACTTTTCGCTCGAGGTGATATTGCATGACTATATAAAAGAATTAAAGAAAACAGAAGACGATTTACGAAATATGGCTGAGATGAATGTACGGGAAAAAGCAGCTCATTCCATTCTTGTCTTGCTTGATGTTTTCAGGAACTGCATGGACGAGCATGCATATAAAACTATACTTTCAAGAAAAGAAATTGCTGCCCTGTCAGCAATAAGCGAGGACAGGGTAAGTAAACAATTATCTGAATTCAAGAGAGAAAATATTATTAAAATAAGCGATGACAAAATATTTATTGATGAAAAAGCCCTGCATAAAATCATCAATGCTTATCCCTGGTATAATCCTTCTGCGATGGCTTTTTCTTTTAAATAGAAATTAGTTGTTCTCTATGCCGGCTTTTTCTTTTCATCCGGATCCGGGCAGCAATATGTTTTATATTTATTATTTATTACGGCAGCAAAAAACACGAATGAAATTGAGCCGGTAAAATAAATCGATAACCCCCGGAACGTTAGTATATCCTAGGGGTTATGGCATTGAGTTTATGTGGCTACCTCCTTCTGCCGTCAATGCCCATCGGCAGGGTGCTAACGTTGAAATTGTTTTTTTAGTATTAATAAATTTCTGCTGATGGCATGGATTAACTCTTATTCCTGCTCTGTTTCCACCATCGGGATAGTGCTTCTGATTATCGGCACCGCCTTGCCATTTTTCAATTGCTGGCTGAAATTCATCAGCATAAAGTTGAAGGCGACATAATATTTCCCGAGGTATTTTTTATCCTTCGTGGAGTTACTTTTGCTTTTGAGCTGTGCGGCAATTTTCCTGCCCTGTTTTTTTATGCAATCTTTAACTGCCTCTGCATAACCGGTGGTGTCGTTGAGCACTTTAATGTTTTTGACGTCTGCCGAATCGCATTCGAACGAGGCAATGACTGCATGCCTCACCTTAAAGCCGGTTTCCATATACTCCTTCGGAATTTCAACGTGAGATAAATATGCGGCAATATTATTCTCTGCGTAAGACCATGTTTCGCAAAGGGCTTTGGAAATGGAAAGCGTTGTGTCGTGGCGGAGGCGGCATTTGTCGTCATACAAAGACGATGTTCTTGTCTGTGCCTGCGCTGTTGCAGCAGCCAGTAATGTCAAAAGCAAAATGCCTGTGAACATTTCTTTTGTTTTAGCAATGTAATTTTTCATTGGGTTTTTAAGGTTTGTGCAAGTAAATTAACGGTAGATTTTTTCTTTGCGCAAACCTACAAAGTTTCCGGCTATTTTATGGTGTGCAATCAGTTAGAAGTTCTTTCTTATTACTTTTAGTTTTGGCGGACTTGCCTGCTGAAAAACTTGTTGTGTCATTAGCTCAGAAATGAAAATACTGCCATGTGTGATGACTGGTTATTGAACTTAGCTTATTTTTGTCAATGTGAAATCTGAGGCGGATTACGTTGCATACCAACCGGAAAGAAAATAAATCATGAAACACAGCAGAGCAGAGGAATTAAAAAGTTTAATAGGTAACACACCGCTTTTAGAAATCCATCTGAAATATAAAGGCGAAAACCGTGTCATCCATGCCAAAGCCGAAAGCTTAAATATGACAGGCAGCATTAAAGACCGGATGGCTTTTCATATTCTCAGCAGCGGCTATGAGAAAGGAACTCTTTTACCCGGCATGGAAATCTATGAGGCAACAAGCGGCAATACCGGAATTTCCGTTGCTGCCATCGGACGAGCATTAGGACACCGGGTAAATATTTTTATGCCCGACTGGATGAGCACCGAACGAATCAATCTCATTAAAAGCTTGGGAGCAAAAATTACATTAGTAAGCAAAGAAGAAGGAGGATTTGTCGGCAGCATAGAAATGGCAAAAAGTGCCGCAGCCAAAGCCAACGGCTTTGTTTCAAGCCAGTTTTCCAATGAGGATAATGCAGAAGCACATTATTTAACTACCGGTCCCGAAATATGGTGGCAATTGAAAACCTCAGACATGACCCCCGATGCATTTGTTGCCGGAGTTGGCTCAGGAGGAACGGTGATGGGTGTAGGCAAATATTTGAAAGAACAAAATCCCGGCATTAAGATTCATCCCTTAGAACCTGCTAACTCGCCCACATTATCTGCCGGACATAAAATCGGTAAGCACAGGATACAGGGAATCTCCGATGAATTTATTCCGCCCATCGTACACCTCCGCGAACTTGACCAAGTGATAGCCGTTGATGACGGTGATGCCATCATCATGGCACAGAAATTAGCAGCCGGACTTGGTTTGGCAGTCGGAATTTCTTCCGGTGCAAATTTCATTGGTGCGCTCATGGTGCAAAACAAATTGGGAAAGGATAAAGTCATAGCAACCGTATTTTCCGACAGCAATAAAAAATATTTAAGCACCGATTTACTGAAAGAAGAACCTGTGAAAGCTGGGTTCATCTCCACTGATGTTGAACTGATAAGCTTCAGCGCTCAGAAAAGAGTGTGCAAACTTTGCTTCTCTCCCGAAGATGCAATGCTGGAGTATATAAAAACGATGTAAGTTTTTGCTTATAGTGAGCAGGTGTGATGAAAGAATGAGAAAGAAAAAAATTTGTTGTGTGATTACCGAAGGAAAAAATATAGCTTGTTTACCGAATGATGGTAAATCGTTCGGAGCAGGATTTGAATCTAT
>DATDOJ010000023.1:0-2146 GCA_035293345.1 Bacteroidia bacterium | reverse complement strand
ATCTCTGGCTCGACAACCGTTTGTATCAGTTACATCTAAATAATACCATCCGCTGGTGGTATCGACAACATGAGTTGAAAGCGAATCATCGCCCGGTGTCTGGGGTGTCCAGCTATAGGTCTGCGCCTGCGCGGCACCGCTTACTAAAGCAATGGAGTTACCTGCACAAAGGGAAACACTATCAGGTCCGATAGAAGCAGTAAGCGGAAAAGAATCCATCACCGCAATAATGCTTGCCGAAGTTGAACATCCCAATGAATCGGTGACAGTGACAGTGTATGTTCCGGCAGTATCAATGTAAATTGAAGAAGTTGTTTCAGACGTGCTCCACAGGTATGAATATGCGCTTCCTAAATTCGTATTCCACGGAAGCGAATCTCCTGCACAGATAATGTTTGTGGAAGGCAGGGCAGGGGTGGGGTAGCTGATGACAATAGTGTCATAGGAAAGAAAGCCATACATATCCGTTGTCTCCACATAATAAGTTCCTGCACTGTTCACAACGATGGTCTGTGTGGTGTCACCGGTGCTCCACAGGAAGGAAGAAAAGTAAGAACCGGCATCAAGAGTATCTGCACATAGGTCTGAAGTTGTGTAATCAGGTCCGAGGTTTACTAATTGTGAATAGCGGATTTGAAGATAACTTCTTAAGTCAGCTAATTGGGAGCTTGTTAATGTCGAATCGAAAATCATTATTTCGGCTACATCAAAATCAGCATAGTAAGGCAAGCCGGCAATAGCAAGATCTTCCCTGTAGCCGAGAGTAACAGTATTTGTGTCTCCCGGTATATAGTTGAGCTGTATAGAATCTTTATGGACGAAATTTTCAGCAATAAACCAATTGCCTCCGGAAGGAATAGTGGGGTCTTCAAACCCGGAAACAAAAGTGAAGTTTGGCGTTAAGGTAAGGTTGGATGTATTCCCGAAACAATTCGACCCGATTGCACCTGCTCCTTCCCCGGTGTCCCGCCAAATAAAAGACATTCGACCGGAGCTTGAACACTCCCTCAGGTTCCACGAATCAATACCGGCTTGTCCTAACCCGTAACAAATTAAATGCCCGATACCTATTGCGCTGTTTCTGTATCTTATAAATATCAATACCGTAATTCGGTTATTGTTCAAACTCAATGGCAACTGCGATTTCAAGCCATCGGGCCTGGTAATATCAAAATGAGCAACATCATGATTATTCAGTTCAGCCGGATTATTTTGTACATGCGGTGGCAGTATTGCAGGAACAGACGGAGGAGAAGTAAATACAAGATTCGTATCTATAATATTCTTCCAGGTGTTTATGGTTGTATCAGGGTTAAGTGTAATATATGTATCCGGTCTCAGCCACAATTTCAAAGAAGGAATGTCGGAAGGCAGTTGAGCAAACAGCCATTGAGGAACAACGGCAAACAGGCAAGCAAAAAAAAGCCGAATGATGCTGCGCTGTATTTTAAAAGCAGCAAATAATTTTTGTATATTTATTTTCATCCGCAAATTTTGTTTTAACAAATCAATAAGCCATTGATGGTTCGCAAGGCAAAGTTACAGTATTTGCATCTTGGTAATATCGGGAGCGCGTAAATTATTAACAGGAAACAGCCGCTCCGGCATTTCCTGCGTTTCCCTTTTATACTTAACGAACTTGAGTCCCGCACGTGCAGGATTGCCAACTGCCAACTTTTTTCTTGCAAATTCTCCGCGAGGAGTCCTTTGGACAAACAGCATCAGTATATTTTCACGGTGGTTGTCTGTTCAAAAGTTTCAGGGCGGCATGACCAATATCATAGAACGTAAAATTTTTCATCCGTTCATTTGATGTAAATATTTTTTCTGAAAAATCTTAAATCAAAATCATCATGAACAAAAGACAAATCAATTTCGTGCTTGCGCTCGTCATCAGCAGGCGCCTGAATGCTGTGCTCGATTTTCCGAGAGACATTGACGACTTCATTACCTACGCCCGCGGCATTCACGCTTCGATGGCGGCAAGCGCATACTTTGCTGCATTGGCGCCCAAGCTTAGCACGCTGCTCACAAACATCGGCAAGCTCGAAGCATCGCACACCGCCCTGCAAACCCACCCGCCCACCACTACCACATTGGTTCGCGATGGCGATTTGCTCATCGTGCAAAACAACCTGCGCGGGCT
>DATDOJ010000022.1:0-3163 GCA_035293345.1 Bacteroidia bacterium | reverse complement strand
GTTCAAAGTCAGCCACAGATTGCACAGATTAACATCCGCCAAAGGACGGATTCGTCCTCTGGCGAACAGATTAAGAGAAGGAAATTTAAACACAGAGTACACTGAGAAATGCGCAGAGGTTCACAGAGAAATAAAAGGAGAAAAAATGTTAGCCGCGGATTATTCGCACTTCGTTTATTTATCTGGCGCTCGTGAAACTTTAACTGACAGATTCAAAATATAGTTCAAGACAGCCACTCTCACTGTCATCAATAAATTTTTTGATGATGTCGCTCTTATGTTTGAGCAGGTTTATCATTTGCAGATTACTAAGATTAGGCGAGCGAATCCAGATAATTTTTGGCGGATAACCTTTTTGCAAACTCAACTCATTGAAGTCCTCATCATAACTGACAATTGTGTATTGATTGTCGCGGGCATACTTCCAAATGAAAGCATCGTCTAAGGGTATTCTTCCGCTGATTTCATTTACGCTGATACTTTTTGGAAAAACGTCTTCAATGGCTTTTACCACCCTGAATGAAATATTCTCATCAAGCAAAAGCATCAGGTAACTCTAATCATCCGCTCTTTGTCTGAAGCGTAATAAAGACATGCCTGTATCTGTTCCTTAGTGAGCTGCGGGTATTCTGAAATGATTTGCTCGGCAGTTTGTCCGTTAGCCAGCCATCCAAGCACATCATAAACACTGATGCGTGTGCCTTTAATGCACGGTCTGCCAAATCGAATGGAAGAGTCAACAGAAATATATTCTTTATAATTTATCATGATGTATTTATTACGTCAAAGATAAGATAAAAGTTTTTATTGCTAAACTGTCTTGTGCTGCGTTATAATTATGCTCGATGTGGGAGCTACAAATGGTTGGCTCCAATTTTTTTTTCTTAATCAGCTTGCAACTTCCATTTCGTTTTCAAACGTAGAATAATAGTACGGGGTCCTTGCAGGGAACTCTGCCGCGCAGGTGTCCACCATTTTGTAGATGCGTTTGATGCCGAGCTCTTTTCTGCGTGCGTACACTTCTTCTTCGGTTACGTTGCCAAGGACGGTTGCAATCTGCACATCGGAATATCCTTTTTGCTTGAGCTCGAGGAAAAAATCTTTGGGGATGTTGGTGAGATTATATTTGCGCAACTGCTGTTCGAGGAAAACAAGGTTTTGTATTTCGACCAGGAACCATTTGTCAATTTTGGTGAGGTTGTAGACGGACTGAACGGGAACACCGAGCTTGAAAGCGTCTTTGATGTGGAACACCCTGTCCCACGAAGCGTTCTCGAGGGAGTGGACGATGTCTTCGACCTTTGTCCAGTGGCTGCCGTCAGCGCCCAGCCCGTGGCGGTTTATTTCGAGGGACTGACATGCTTTCTGCAGCGCCTCTATGAAGCTGCGCCCGATAGCCATGACTTCGCCCACGGATTTCATCTGCAAGCCGAGGAGACGGTCGGAGCCGGGGAACTTGTCGAAGTTCCAGCGCGGAATTTTTACGACCACATAATCAATGGCTGGCTCAAAGAATGCTGAGGTGGATTTTGTAATCTGGTTTTGCAGTTCATCGAGGTTGTAGCCGATGGCGAGCTTGGCGGCAATCTTGGCAATGGGATAGCCGGTTGCTTTGGATGCGAGCGCAGAGGAGCGCGACACACGCGGATTAATTTCCACCGCAATGAGTTCTTCGGTTTCGGGGTGCATGGCGAACTGAACGTTGCAGCCGCCTGCAAACTTGCCGATGGAGCGCATCATTTTGATGGCGGTGTTGCGCATGTGCTGGTAGGCGGTGTCGCTCAGCGTCATGGCGGGAGCGATGGTGATGGAGTCGCCCGTGTGGATTCCCATCGGGTCCATGTTCTCGATGGAGCAGATGATGATTACGTTGTCGTTGCTGTCGCGCAAAAGTTCAAGCTCATATTCTTTCCAGCCGATGACGGCTTTCTCGATGAGCACTTCGTGGATGGGCGAAGCATGGATGCCGCGCGCGAGGGCTTCGTCAAACTCTTCTTTCTTGAACACCATGCTTCCGCCTGTTCCGCCCAGCGTGTAGGACGGGCGGATGACGAGGGGGAAACCGATTTCCTGCGCAATCTCTTTTCCCTCGAGAAAAGAATTGGCAACGCGCGATGGGGGAACTCCCACACCGATGTCTTTCATGAGCTGGCGGAATGTTTCGCGGTTCTCGGTGGTTTCGATGGCGGCTATGTTGACGCCAATGATTTTGACTCCGTATTTTTTCCAGATGCCGAGCTCGTCTGCTTCCTTGCAAAGGTTGAGTGCGGTTTGTCCGCCCATGGTGGGAAGGACGGCATCAATTTTCTTTTTGAAGTTTCCGGATGCGCTCTCTTCGAGAATCTTAACGATGGAATCGGTGTTGAGCGGCAGCAGGTAAACATGGTCTGCCGTAACGGGGTCGGTCATGATGGTGGCGGGATTGGAGTTGATGAGCGCCACTTCAATGCCTTCTTCGCGAAGCGAGCGCGCTGCCTGCGAGCCGCTGTAATCGAATTCGCATGCCTGCCCGATGATGATGGGACCGCTGCCTATGATGAGGACGGATTTTATGGAGGTGTCTTTTGGCACTTTTTTAGTTTAAAGTTTGAAGTTCAAAGTTCAAAGTTTTTGCGGGGGTGAAGATAATGCAAAAGGCATGAAGTGTCGGACACTTTAGGAGCGAATTAATCAGGTTTTATTTCTGACCAAGCAATGTTATTCAGTATTGTTTTCAATGGCTCTTTAATTTTTGTCAGACGTTCACTTAGGTTTATAAAAACTCTTTTGATATCTCTGTATGCATCAAATGCAGCGCGCAAACATTCGTGTAATTCGTCTGACCTATCATCATTTTCATGGTTTGTCAACCTTGTTGTTATTTCAATCAATGTATCATAAAGTGCTTTGTATGTTGGATGTGGAGATAAAAGTCTTTCATTGAATATTGGAAAAAGGTCTCTCAAAAATGGATCGTCATTGACTACTCTTCCATTTCTCCTTGCTGTTCTTAATAAGTCACTAAATTTTCTCCCCAATGAATTGACTTGTGCTTCCAATTTTCTCGTCAACAGTCCACTTTCACTATACGCATTACTGGTTTCGCTTTGTATTCTATGAAATTCAAACTTGGATATTTCTAAATTCGAATATATTTTTTTTACGAGTGCAGATGTGTCTACAT
>DATDOJ010000021.1:0-2501 GCA_035293345.1 Bacteroidia bacterium | reverse complement strand
CTAACACAGATGTGCAATTAATTGTAGTTGCAGATGCAATGGAAAGAATCACCTGTTTGTTTCCGCCACCACTGCCTGCGTTTAAGGTAATGGAGTTTGTAATTGTCAGCACTCCTGAGCCGGTAATAAATGCCGTGGTGGGATTTCCTCCAAGGGAAAGGTAATTTGCCTGCAATGCTCCGATAGTCCCATTGACATCCACATTCAACGTAGCAGTCAGGTCAATTGAAATTGTATCGGTGGAAGCAAATCCCGGAAAAGCCATGATGTTGCTCAGGTTTTCCGTAGCGCTGCTACTGATTCCCCAAATATTTGCTTTGGAATTATTCCATCCTGCACTTACAAAAAAGAAAAGCGTAATCAGCAACTGAGAACGGATTTTTCCTAATACTTTCGCCCTTAGAAGAATAGATAAAAAGCTGATTTCCACTTTTATTTTCATGTTGACCAAACGGTCAGTTTTATGGCTTGCCGTTTTTTGGAATACACTATATCCTAATTGGCGAACAAGATACTGCTTATGAAGGAGATTCCACAGTACTTTTTGGCTAATGGCAGTAAAGGATGGGTGTGCGCATGGTTTTAATAAATAATCTTTCATTATTCCCATGTTAACTGTTGCGAATGAACGCAAACAATCGCGGATAAACGTCAATATCCACAGAAAAAAACCGGTTATGATTTTAGTAAGCAATCGTGATTATTTTAGAACAGAATCAGGTTAAGTCAGTACGCGCAATCTTATATCACTATCAATAAAGTAATTGCCATATTGGTAAGTAAACTTACAACCGATATTGCCTGAAAAATTATTCCACTGCAGCTTTCCTGTTCAATTATGAAACGCATAATAAAAAGATGACAAAAAAAATGTTGAAGTATTACAGGGTTTAATTTATGCCTCTGAAAGCATGAAACTAATCAGTTCAGCCAATAAGTTTTGTTGAATAACTATTTGAAAACTCAGATGTAATTGCTCTATTGCTCACGTCAAAGAATTAATTTTACAACCCGATTAAATCCGCAACAGATAAATTTTCTTCAGGATGAAATTATATTCCATAGACACCGGCTATTTTAAACTCGATGGAGGCGCCATGTTCGGTGTCGTTCCTAAGAGCATCTGGAACAAACTGAATCCTGCTGACGAAAACAACATGTGCACCTGGGCAATGCGCTGCCTGCTCGTTGAAGACGGAAACCGTCTTGTGTTAATTGACAACGGAATGGGGGAGAAGCAAAGCGAAAAGTTTTTTTCATATTACTTTCCGCATGGCGATGACACATTAATCAAATCACTTGCGCGTCATGGCTTCACTCCTGAAGATGTCACCGATGTTTTTCTCACCCATCTTCACTTCGACCATTGCGGGGGAAGTGTGAAATGGAAAGCGGACAGAACGGGTTATGAAATAACTTTTCCGAATGCAGCATACTGGAGCAACGAAGAGCACTGGCAGGCAGCGGTGAATCCGAATGCGAGGGAGAAAGCATCGTTCCTCAAAGAAAATATTTTACCGATTCAGGAAAGCGGGCAGTTGAAATTTATTTCCGAAAGCGAAGAATTATTTCCCGGCTTCAAAAGTTTTTTCGTGTACGGACACACCGAAGCGATGATGCTGCCGCAGATTTCTTTCAACGGAAAAACGATTGTTTACATGGCTGATTTGATTCCATCGGTCGGACACATTCCCGTTCCGTATGTGATGGCGTATGACATGCAGCCATTAATAACACTTCAGGAAAAGAAAATATTTCTCGAGCGGGCAGTGAAAGAAAATTTTATATTATTTTTTGAACACGACAGAACTAATGAGTGCTGCTCGTTGAAGATGACGGAACGAGGCGTGAGGGAAGATGCAGTATTTGACATGAAATCTTTAATGTGAAATTAAAAATCAAAGATTAAAATGCAAGATGATAAATCAAAATTTAAAATTGAGTTCAAGAAGAGATTGTATGGTTTTACTCTTAGGATGATTAAGCTCATTGATGAATTACCGAACGATAATGTTTCAAGAAGAATAGGTGACCAGCTTTTGAGAAGCGGCACAAGCATTATAGGAAACTACGTTGAAGGACAGTCGGCAAGCAGTAAGAAGGATTATATAAACTATTTCAATACGTGTTTGAAATCGTCAAATGAAAGCAAACTTTGGCTGGCTTTGCTGCGCGACAGCAAGAAGTGTACAAAGGAAGATGCTGAGTGGTATTTGAAAGAGCTCGATAGTTTTTCTAAAATATTTGCCTCAAGCATCCTTACTTTAAAAGGTAAAAAATAGTTTTACTATGTTTTTAATATTTAATATTTGATATTTGATTACACTATGAGGGTTCACTTTATTGCTATAGGCGGAGCCGCCATGCACAGCGTTGCCATTGCGCTGAAAGAAAAAGGAAATATCGTTACCGGCAGCGATGACGAAATTTTCGAGCCGTCTCTTTCGCATTTGCGCGAACACAGATTAATAGATGAGAAGTATGGATGGGATGAAAAAAAT
>DATDOJ010000020.1:0-5124 GCA_035293345.1 Bacteroidia bacterium | reverse complement strand
TCCCTGCCCTGCAAAGCGCACTTTGAGAATGTCATAAGCCGCCTGGAAACCCGGCAGCCCTATGGCGGCACCGGTTTCAATCATTTTATAAATAGCCACCGCAGCCGTATAGCGCTCGTGCGCCACTAAGCGCTTGGTGTCTTTCACCCGCTGAACGAGCGGAGCAATCTGCGTGTCTTCAATAACATCGAGCTGACCGTGCAGCGTAGTGTCGTTCACCATGTTGTTGACCACCGTTTGAAGCGCGGGCGGAAACTGCGCGATGAGAAGCTGTCCTTGTTCGAGAGCGTCATCGGAAAACACTTCGTTCTCCTCGGCAATGCTGAAGAGCGAGTCGCGCTCTCCTTCGGTGAGCGCCTGCGTATAAGGGTCGAGCCCGTTGCTGATTTGCGTGAAGCCGTTGCCGATGTTGGTGAGGTCGAGCGGTGCAATGACAATGTCAATGCGGTTTTCGTTGGGGTTTGCCATAGGTCTGTTTTTTTGATTTAGTCCAAAGTAAAATATTTGCAAAATCATATCCAAATTATTTCTGTTATTTTTTTTAACTGTTTGTTCGTAAGTTTTTGTGATGCAACAAGCCCGTCACCGGTGCGTATGAATGATTCCAATGGAATTTTTTTACTCACCGCTATGAATAACGAAATGCAAAATGCTTTCAACCGCCTGACGGATTTAAAAAGCCATGCCGAGCAGGCGCAGGCGGGCATGAATAATTTCCGCAAAGAAGCCGGAGGCATCATCACCGACCGCGCGCTGAAACATTTTTCGGATTTATATGAAATGGATTCCGATGACATCCGGCAGTTCGGAAAAATTATTTCCGAATGCACGCGCACCCTTGCCGAAGACCTCAACCGGCTTCAGTTCAAAGTAAGAAAACAAAGCAAATAGTTTCGGGCGCGCCCACAGCATTCATCAAACCATAATTGATGTGTTGTATTTTTGCGCGGTAACTAAAAAACAACACGATGAAAAAATTTCCTGCACCTGTTTTGTTTATCAGCGCGCTGCTGACTTCCGCAATCGTCTCCGCCCAAATCAATGATAAGATTGACCCGGGGCGCTTCCCGATTGACGTAAACTCCAAACTCATTACTTATGTGGAAGTGATACAGGTTCCCGGTGTTCCCGTAAAAGAAATTTTTTCAAGAGGATTGAAGTGGTTCAACACGTTCTATAAAAACCCCACGGATGTGATTCGCGAAACCGACAGCTTGCGCGGAAAAATTTTCGGCAAGGCAAGGTTTAAGATTTATAATCCGGCAGATAAAACCGGGCTGAAGACCGAAGCGGGCAATGTCGAATATTCCATCACGCTCAATCTCAAAGAAGGCAAATTCCGTTACACCATAACTGAAATCAACTGGAAGAAGGCATCCTTTTATCCTGTTGAACGCTGGCTCGACACCACAGCGCTGTCCTACTCGAAAGCGTATTCTTTTTATCTTGAACAGATGGATACGCAGATTCACGAGACAGTCAAAAACCTGGAGACGTTTATGAAAACACCGCCAGCGAAAAAGAATGACGATTGGTAGGAGTTTTTTTCGGAGGTGATGTAAAGTTATTGGGTTAATAACCCAATCACCTCACCACTTTTCCGGTCATTTTAAAACCATTACTTTTACCGCTCATCAAAAAAACAAGACCATGGAACTGACAACCATTATCATCATTGTAGTAGTATTATTTCTTCTTGGCGTTCGCATCGTTCGCCCCACACACAGAGGATTGATTGAACGATTCGGAAAATACAACCGCTTTGCCGAGCCGGGGTTCAACTGGGTTATTCCTTTCATCGACCAGATGTACCGCATCAACATCACCGAGCGCATGGTGGATGCCGAGCCGCAGGAAATCATCACCAACGACAACCTGAACGCACGCGTGGATGCGCAGGTATATTTTAAAATTAATCCCGATGAGTTGAGCGTAAAAAACTCGCAGTACAACGTGAACAAGATTGACTACCAGATTGTGAATCTTGCGCGCACCACGCTGAGAAATATCATCGGCACCATGACGCTGAAGTCAGCCAACAGCGAGCGCGGAAAAATCAACAAGGAACTTCACACCACGCTGCGCGAGGAAACCGCGCACTGGGGCATTGACATTGTGCGCACCGAACTCAAAGAAATTGACCCGCCTAAGGACGTGCAGGAAACGATGAACAAAATTGTGAAAGCGGAGAACGAAAAAGTTGCTGCGGTGGATTATGCCACAGCCATCGAAACCAAAGCAGACGGAGAAAAACGTGCCGAGATTAAAAAAGCGGAAGGAGCAAGACAGGCGCGGATTCTCGAAGCGCAGGGAATTCAGCAGGCAAAAGTTCTTGAAGCCGAAGGCGAAGCGCAGGCGATTGCTTTGGTGAACATTGCTGCAGAAAAATATTTTATCGGCAACGCACAAATACTGCGCAAGCTCGAGGCGATGGAAAAGGCGCTTCAGCACAACACGAAAGTTGTGGTTCCTTCCAATTCGGATTTAATGAATATTGTTTCGGATATGGCAGGCATAATTCCGATAAGACCGAAACACGAAAACGGTTAATCAATTATCCGGACTGACTTTCTAAATCAGCCGTGTTGCTTTGCTCTCTTTTGTGAGGCGCATTGTTTTTAAGTCAACGTTGCTGATGTGAACGAGTCCGGGAGTTTTATTTTTTTCTATTGTGCCGAGCGAGTTATTAAAGCCAAGCAACTCTGCTCCGTTTAATGTAGCCCAACGAATGATTTCTTCAAGCGGAATTTCAGGAAAATTATTCTGAATGGTTTTCATTTCTTCAAGCATGGAGAGCTGATGATTGGAAGCCAAGCTGTCCGTTCCGATGGTGCATTTCAGTTTTTTGTTGTAAAACATTTTGATGTCAGGCAAACGGTTTTCAATGTAGAGATTAGCGTTGGGGCAAAAGCACCAGAAAAGATTCGGATTGTATAGGAACGCTTCGTCAATTTCTTCCGAGGTGGTAAAGGTGTTATGCACAAACTGAATTTTATTTTTCTTCGGAAGATGGGGAAGGACAGAGGCAAGAGATTTTTTTCCGGTGGGCTTGAACAGCGATGTGTCAATGCCGAGCTTCTCCAGGCGCTTCAATATTTTTCCTGTCTTGTTCAGGAACAAATTATTCTCATCTTCAGTTTCCTGGTTGTGAATGGTGAGGACGGAATTATTTTCTTCCGCATGTTCACAGATTTTATTTAACAACTCAGCCGTAGCAGAATACGGGGCATGGGGAGTAACTGAACTTTGAACTTTGAACTTTGAACTCGATTGTTCCAATTCCTTCTTCAATGATAATCCGCGACTAAAAACTTCATCAGCTCGTGACGGATGAAATCCAAACACCTCAAGAAAAGTGTGATAAAGAATTTTTGATTTTGCTTTCGCTGAAAACGAATCACGTTTGTTGGAAATGTCACCGACAGCCACAATTCCTTCACGGAACATTTCTTCGTCTGCTGAATTAATTGCTGCTGACATTTCTTCATCACCTCCCTTGCGGATGGCTTCAATGTGCATTATGAATTCATCAAGACCTCTATGTTCCGGAATAGAACCTTTAAGATGCGAGAGTTCGAGATGGCAATGGGCGTTGATGATTCCGGGGATGATAATTCCTGAATAATATTCCGTTTCTTTTTCCTTTGAAGGGGCACTTACACTAATAATGACACCTTTTTCATCTGTGGTCACCACGCCATTCTTTATCGGAGGCGATGAAACAGGAAAAACATAATCTGCAGAAAATTTACGAAGCATGATTGCAAAGTAAATGAAACCCTTAACTAATGGTACTTTTGCTCGGTGGAAAAAGAAATTAAAAAAAGAAATATCCGTTTGCTCACCCTTGAGGAACTGCAGGAGTTTTTTGCTGCTCATGGAGACAAACCCTATCGCGGCAAACAGGTTTACGAATGGCTTTGGAATAAATCCGCCTGGTCGTTTGAAGAGATGACCTCCCTTTCCATAGAAACAAGAAAACTTCTGGAGGAAAATTTTGTCATCAATCACCTCACTGTTTCCAGCGAGCAGGTAAGCAGCGATTTGACGATTAAAAATGCATTCCTTCTTTACGATGGCAATATGATAGAAGGCGTTTTAATTCCGACTGAGAAAAGGATGACGGCATGTGTGTCTTCACAGGTCGGATGTAGCTTATCATGTAAGTTCTGCGCAACAGGAAAGTTAGACAGAATAAGAAATCTTGAAGCCGATGAAATCTATGATGAGGTTGTTGTCATCAGCAAACAGGCGATGGAAAAATACGGCAAGCCGCTGACAAACATCGTGTACATGGGAATGGGCGAGCCGCTTCTCAATTACAGCAATGTACTTTCCTCTATAGAAAAAATTACTTCTCAGAAGGGATTGGGAATGGCATCGAGGCGAATCACGGTTTCCACAGCGGGCATAGCAAAAATGATTCGCCAGCTCGGTGACGACATGGTTAAATTCAATCTCGCACTTTCGCTTCATGCCGCTAATGATGAAAAGCGAAGCAGCATTATGCCCATTAATGAAACCAATTCGTTGCGGGTTTTGAAACTTGCTCTTCAGCATTACTACTACAAAACAAACAACCCCGTCACATACGAATATATCATCTTCAAAAATTTCAATGACTCACTCGAGGATGCTGCAGAGTTGGCACGTTTTTGTTCGTATGTTCCCAGCAAAGTAAACATCATCGAGTACAATTGGATTGGCGATTCGGTTTTTGAAAAAGCGGATGATTCAAAAACAATGGCGTTCAGAAATTTTTTGGAGAGCAAAAAGATTACTGCTAAAATCAGAAGAAGCAGAGGAAAAGATATTGATGCTGCCTGCGGGCAGCTTGCAAATAAATTCCCTTCTCCTTTGGAGAAGGGTTAGGCGTTACACTTTTTCAATCACTGCAGCAACTCCCTGCCCCACACCCACACACATTGTGACAAGCGCGTAGCGTTTGTTTTGCTCATGCAATTCCAAAGCAGCGCTTAACAATATTCTTGCTCCGCTCATTCCAAGCGGGTGACCGAGAGCGATTGCTCCGCCATTAGGATTTATTCTTGCATCATCATTTTTCAAACCCCACTCACTGATGCAGGAAAGACATTGAGCTGCGAATGCTTCGTTGAGTTCAAT